>DASVTZ010000199.1 GCA_036387335.1 Longimicrobium sp. | reverse complement strand
GCGCTGGCCGCGCGCGACCAGCAGGTGGTGCACGACCTTCCCGTGAACGTGGACGAGGCGCGCGCGCTGGCCGAGGCGCACTACGCCCGCGCGGCACGCCGCTTCGTGGTGGGCCAGGGGGTGGCGGAGGGCGATGCGCGTCTCAAGGTCGGGGCCGAGGTGGAGCTCAAGGGGGTCGGGCCGCTCTTCGAGGGAAAGTACTACCTGACGCGCGCCCGCCACACCTTCGACTCCGCCGAGGGCTACCGCACCGCCTTCACCGCCGAGCGCCCGGCGCTGGGGAGGGCCGCGTGATCGCCGATCCCCTCCTCTTCGACCTGGAGGCCCGCCTTCCCCGCGGCTACGGCGGCCTGTTCTACGGCGCGTACCCCGCGCTGGTAAAGGACGTGGCCGATCCAGACGGGCAGGGGCGCGTCAAGGTGTCGCTCCCCTGGTCGCCGGACCCGGACGGCGCCGCGTACGAGGCGTGGGCCCGGCTCGCCACGCTGATGGCGGGGAACAACCGCGGCAGCTGGTTCGTTCCCGACGTGAACGACGAGGTGCTGGTGGTGTTCGCGGGCGGCGACCCGCGCTTTCCCTGCGTCGTCGGCGCCCTGTGGAACGGCGAGGACGCGCCGCCGGAGAGCATGGACGGCGCCGGGCGCAACTACCTCAAGGTGCTGCGCAGCCGCAACGGCGTGCAGGTGACGCTGGACGACCACGACGGGCAGGAGAAGATGGTGCTGGAGACCCCCGGCGGGTGCAAGGTCACCCTGCAGGACGGGCCGGGCGCCATCACCATCCAGGACTCCAACGGCAACTCGGTGAAGCTGGAGACCGCCGGCATCACCGTGACCGCCGCGGCCAAGGTCACGGTGCAGGCGAGCACGGTGGAGGTGACCGCGGGTTCGGTGGCCGTGAACACGGGGATGGCCACCTTCAGCGGCGTGGTGCAGTGCAGCACGCTCATCACCAATTCGGTGGTGAGCGCCAGCTACACCCCCGGCGCGGGGAACATCTGGTGAGCCGCGTGGCCTGGCTCGCGCCGTCGCCGCTGTGGGGCGACCTGTCCGGCGGAACGGACTTCCGCCGGCCGGCGGTGCTTCGTTTCGCCACCGACACCTTCATGCAGGACTTCCAGGACGCGCTGGCCCGGCGTCCGGCCACCGTGCGCGGCTTCGTGGCGCGCGAGGAGACCTGGAGGAAGCCCGCCGCCGGCCTTCCCCCCCGCACCGCCGCCGGGCCGGCCGCCGTGCCCGCGGGGGAGACGCTCAAGCTCTACCAGCCCGTGCACGGCCGCTTCTACCTGGTGACCGCGTCGCTGGGGTGCCGCGTCCCCGGCCTGCCGGAGCACACGGTGGACCTGGCCTCGGGCGAGACCGTCTCCTTCGTCCTCCGCCGCCTGGCCACGGACGATGCCACGGGGGCGCGGACGGAGATGGCGTGGGTGAAGGGCGAGGCGGCGTACGGGTGGACGGTGGCGGCGACGGCGGCACCGCTGGACGCCGAGGAGCGGCTGCCGATGTTCGGCACCTTTTTCGACGCGGACGACCTGAAGCGCCGCGTGTTCGCCGGGTTCATACCCGTGGACCGCCGGGAGCAGTACGTCGGGGCCCGCGACGTCACCCCCGCGAAGGACGACGACGCGGCGCCCTCACCGGCACCCGGCACGGTGGCGCCGGTCTCCACCGAGGACTCGCGCGTCCTGGAGTTCCAGCGCTCGGTGCTGGACCCCTGGGTGGGGCTGCGCGACTGGTACGCCATCGAGACGGCGAACGTGGCCGACCACACGCGGGTGGACGCCGCGCGCACCGCGGCCGAGCAGGCGTCCGCGCTGGTGCTGCTGGACCTGGCCACCTTTGTACGCCAGGAACTCCCCGACGTATGGGACGCGTTCGTCACGCCGGCGCTGGCCGCATCGCTCCCCGCGGCGCAGCGGGCGTTCCACGACGCGTTCGCCTTCACCCTGTGGAATCGCAACAGCGCGGGGACGGGAGCGGTGTCGTCCACTTTCCGTCAGGCGCTGCTGGACGCCGACGACAGCCGCGAGGATCTGGAGAACGCCACGCTCACCGTAGGCGCCCCGCCATCGTTCCCCGCCGGCTACGCGGCCCGGCTGCTCACCGTGGACCCCGCCATCGACCCCGTGACCACTACGACGGGGCTCTACCCCCCGGACACCCGCAGCGCCATCGCGGCGGACAAGGTCAAGCTGAACACGCTGCTGGACCGCAGCAACTCCCTTCCGGAGGACGTCCCCGGCGTGCACCGCCGCCCCATCGTGCAGAAGCTGATGGATGCGCTGTACGAGGTGGACGTGGCGGCGGGAGCGAGCGGCGGAGCGACCGCGACGGCGGGAGAGGCGCAGCGGCCGCCCACGCTGGCGCCGCTCAACGCGCAGGGCGACGACGCGTACGTGGTGCGCTGCGTGTACGCGCGTCCGCGGTGCGGAAAGCGGTCGCCGCCGGTGGTGAGCGACGCATCGGCCGAGTTCCGGCTGGCGGGCTTCTTCGACGCGGACGCGCCGCAGCGCGCCATCCGCGTCGCCATGCCGGTGGACACCTCGCCCGCGGCGCTGCGCAAGTACGACCGCAACGTGGCGTTCCTGCTGAGCGACGAGCTGCGCAAGCAGATGAGCCGCGTGAAGGGGATGAAGGAGCTGATGGACGGCGAGGTGGGCAACCCGTCGGGGCTCAACATCTCCGTCATCTGCTCGCTCTCCATCCCCATCATCACTATCTGCGCGCTCATCGTGCTGATGCTGATGGTGAGCCTGCTGAACATCGTCTTCTTCTGGCTCCCCTTCTTCATCAGCTGCTTCCCCGTTCCCACGCTCAAGGCAAAGGAGTAGCCGTGGCCGGCGACACCGTTTTCGGCTCGGGGATCTCGTTTCCCCTGCGGCTGGGCCCCGACGGGCGCGTGGCGTCGTCGCGCGGGCCAGACAACGTGCGCGAGTGCATCCGCCACGTGCTGCTCACCGAGCCGGGCGAGCGGGTGATGCTCCCCGAGTTCGGCGGAGGCGCGGGAAGCTTCCTCTTCGAGCCCAACACCGTCTCCACGCGCCGCCGCATCCAGGAGCGGGTGGAGGACGCGCTTCGCCGCTGGGAGCCGCGCATCACCCTGCAGTCCGTGACGGTGGAGGAGGGGGAGGACGACCCGCGCGCGGCCGTCGCGACGGTGAGATACCAGCTCGTGGCGGACCGGGCGACGGAGCAGGTGAGTGTGAGGGTGGAGTTGGGGGGATGAAGGGAAGTGCTAAGTGCCAAGTGCTGAGTGCTGAACTGCAGTGCGTGAGTGCGTGAGTGCGTTAGTGCGCTTTGATCCAGCACTTAGGACTTAGGACTTAGGACTTAGGACTCAGGACTCAGGACTTAGGACTCAGGACTTAGGACTTCGGTTCGTACGTGGAGCGGCGATGGCCGCTTCCTCAACGAGATGCTGAAGGGGCCATGCCGCTCATCGTTCCGCGGATAGACGACCGCGACTACACGCAGATCCTGTCGGAGGCGCTGGCGCGCATTCCGGTGCACAACCCGGAGTGGCGCAACTTCAACGACGCCGATCCGGGGGTGACGCTGCTGCAGCTGTTCGCCTTCATGACGGACAGCCTGCTCTACCGCGCCAACCTGATCCCCGAGCGCAACCGCCTCAAGTTCCTGGAGCTGCTGGGCATTCCGCTGCGCCCCGCCGCCGCGGCGACGGGGGTGGCGGCCATCGCCAACGAGCGCGGGCCGCTGGACACGGTGACGCTCCCCGCCGGGCTGCAGCTCTTTTCCGGCGCCACGGGGTTCGTGACGGAGAACGGGCTGGACGTGCTGCCCGTGGAGGGAAAGGTGTTCTACCGCGCCCGTCTGGCCGCGGGCACGGAGACGGACACCGCGCAGACCATGTACTCGCAGCTCTTTGGCGACGGCGAGGGCGAGGACGCGGCCACGCTGGACTTCTACCGCACCACTCCGTTCGAGTGGCCGGTGAACGGCGCGCGCGTGGGCGCGGTGAGCCTGACGGCGGACGCGGTGGACCACGCCCTGTGGCTGGCCGTGTTGCTGCGCGCCGCGGACAAGCCGGACGACGCGCTGCGGCGCGAGGTGCGGGCCCGCATCGCCGGCAAGGTGCTCACGCTGGGGATCGCGCCGGCGTGGGACGCCAGCCAGCGCGTGCTGCGCGCGGGGGGCGCGGCCGCGCGCGCGGTGCCGCAGCTCTCCTTCGACATCTCCACCGGCACCTTCGACACCGGCCAGGAGCCCGTCTACACCCCGCTGGACGCCGCCGCCGACGACGACGCGCTGGAGAACCTCGCCCTGGTGCAGCTCACCCTGCCCGGCGAGGGCGAGTTCGGCGCCTGGGACGACCTGGACCCGATGGACGACGGGGTGGGCGACCTGCCCCCCGCGCTGGACGACGAGAGCCTGGCCGCGCGCGTCCTCTGCTGGATCCGCATCCGCCTGGCCGACGCGCCCGATTCGTCCGGCTCCGCTCCCGGCGCGTCGCCGGGGTGGGAGGCGCGCTTCTCGTGGCTGGGGGTGAACGCCACGCGCATCTCGCAGCGCATTCCCGTGGCCGCACAGCGCGTGGGGGTGGGCACGGGCGAGCCCGACCAGTCGCTGGCGCTGCCCAACGTGCCCGTCCTTCCCGAGTCCGTGTCGCTGGCGGTGAACGGCGAGATCTGGACGCGCACCAGCGACCTGCTGGCCGCCCCGGCCGAGGTGCCGGTGCGCGACCCCACCCTGCCCCCCGGCGCCGAGACCTCCGCCGGCGGCGACCCGCGCGTCTTCGCCGTGGACCGCGAGAGCGGCGTGGTCACCTTTGGCAACGGCTACGCGGGGATGCGTCCGCCGCCGGGCGCGGCCATCGTGGCCGCCTACGCCTACGGAGGCGGGAGCGCGGGGAACGTGGGGATCGGCGCGGTGAAGACGGGGCCGCTCCTGCCGGCCGGCTTCAAGGTGCTGAACCCCATCCCCACCTGGGGCGGCGACGACGGCGAGAGCACGGTGGACGCGGAGCGCCGCATTCCGCTCTCCCTGCGGAACCAGGACCGCGCCGTATCGAAGGACGACTTCCGCGAGATCGTGACCGCGACGCCGGGGATCTCGCTGGGGCGGATGGAGGTGCTCTCCACCTGGCACCCCGACGCCGGCGCGCCCGCGCCCGGGGTGGTGACGCTGCTGCTGATTCCCAACGACCCGCTGCGCCCCGACGCGCCGGTGCCCGACCGCCTCTTTCTGCAGGCCGTCTGCGCGCACCTGGAGCCGCGCCGGCTGGTGACCACCGAGGTGCACCTCCGCGGCCCCAAATACGTCTCCCTCTCCCTCTCCGTGGGCTTCGACACCGTTCCCGGGGCCGACCTGGCCACCGTGCGCGAGGCGGTGAAGGCCGCGCTGCGCGCATTCCTGTCGCCGCTCTTGGGCGGGCAGGAGGGGACGGGGTGGCCGCTGGACAAGCCGGTGGAGGACCGCGAGCTGTGGGCGCAGGTGGCGCGGGTGGCGGGGGTCGCCTCCGTGCGCGGCGTGCGCATGTGGGACGAGGGCGGGACGGAGATCGCCACGCTGCCGATTCGCGGTCTGGAGCTCCCGCGGCTGGACCGGCTGACCGTGCGCGCGGGCGACGCGGAAGACACGGGGGCTCCCACGGGCACAGGCACGGGCGCGGCCACCCGCCGCCGTCCCGTCCCCGTCGTCCCGAAGAGCTGCTGAGGCCCGGCCATGGACGTCAACGGCACCCGCTTCCACCTGCTGCTGGGGCACGACGACTGGGTCGGCGCGTCCGGCCCTGCCGCGGGCGCCGAGTGGTCGGGCGGCGCGCTGGGGCTGGAGCGCCTCCCCGTGGTCTTTCCCACGCGGATCTCGGAGGCGCCGCCGTCGCAGGGCGACCGCCGCGGTGCCGGGCGTGACCGCTTCGGCAACTGGTACGTGATCGGCGCGGACCGCCGCTCCATCCGCGCGCGCTCGCACCACGACCGCGCCGAGACGCGCTTCTGGCCTCCCGAAGCCCCGCCGCCGTGCGGAAGCGCGCAGGCCGGCGCATTCGCCCCCGCGGCGCCCCCGCGCGCTCCCGAGCCGGTGCCGCTGCGCGGGCTGGCCGTGACCGGCGAGCACTACCTGGTGGTGGGCACGCTGGAGCCGGCCGGGCTGCTGGTGTTCGACCTGGCGGCCGGCGGGCCGCCGGTGGCGCTTCCCTGGCCCGCCTCCGTTCCCTTTGCTCCGTGGGACATCGCCGCGGCGCCGGATGGGGGGGTCTGGGTGCTGGACCGTGACAACGCGCGGCTGTGGGCGCTCGACCGCTTCTTTCGCGTGATCTCCGGCGCGCCGGCCGCACCGCCCGCCCACGCCGCGCCCGACTTCGTCCCTGCCGGCGGGCCCGCCGCGGCGCACGTGGCCGAGGACGCCGTGGGACCCATCACCCTCGACGCGTCGCTGGACGTCGGAGCCGTGCTGGAGCCGGTGGCGGTGGACGCGCTGTGCGACGGAAGCGCGCTGGTGCTGGGGCGCGATGGGGCCACCGCCGCCGCCGCGCTGCACCGCTTCGCGCTGCACGGCGCGCACGCATCCTACCCGCTGGCGCCGCTGCTGGACGAGGTGCCCGGGGTGCTGGCCGACCTGGCGCGCGGCTTCGACCTGGCGTTCGTCCCCGACGCGGCGTGCTCCAGGCACGACGTGCGCGGCACGGCGTACATCGTCGCCCCCAGCGGAAACCAGGCGTTCGCCTTCACCGTCGCCGGCGCGGCGGAGGCGCTGGAGATCGGGTTCGGGCGCGAATTCTACCCCATGCGCCGCTTCGGCGGGGGTGCTGTGGTGGCGGCGGGGGGCGGGGCCTGGTACGACGGCCCCGGCGGGCGCTTCGTCTCCCTGCTCGCCTACCCGCGCCCCAGCTTCGAGCGCGAGGCGGTGCTGCGCCTTCCCGCGCGCGGCGGGGGCACGGACGACGAGCGCGCCTTCGACGGCCGCGAGCCGGGGTGCGTGTGGCACCGGCTGATGCTGGACGCCTGCATCCCCCCCGAGGCCTCGGTGCGCGTGGAGAGCCGCGCCGCGGACTTCGTGGAGGAGCTGGCGGCGCTGCCCTGGGAAGAGGAGCCCGCGCCCTACCTGCGCGGCAACGGCACCGAGCTCCCCTACCGCGTGGCCCCGCTGCAGGGGCCCGACGGGCAGGCCGGCACCTGGGAGCTGCTCTTTCAGAACGCACGCGGGCGCTACCTGCAGCTGCGCGTGACGCTGGCCGGCAACGGGCGCACCACGCCGCGGCTGCACGGGCTGCGCGCCTACTATCCGCGCTTCTCGTACCTGGCCCGCTACCTCCCCGCCGTCTGGCGCGAAGACCCCGCCTCCGCCTCGTTCGTGGACCGCCTGCTGGCCAACGCCGAGGGCACGCTCACGGAGATCGAGGGGCGCGTGGCCGACGCGCAGATGCTGTTCGACACCCGCACCGTTCCCGCGGAGTTCCTGGAATGGCTGGCCGGGTGGATGGGCGCGACGTTCGACGCCGCCTGGGACGAGCCGCGGCGCCGCTTCTTTCTCGCCAACGCCATGCGCATGTACGCCTCGCGTGGCACCCGCGAGGGGATCGTGCGCGCCCTGCGGCTGGCGCTGGAGGCGTGCGTCGACCCGCACCTGTTCGATGACTGCGGGTGCGGCGGATCGGCCGCACCCACGGCGTCCATTTTGTCCACTACCGCCACCGCGGCACCGGAGGGATGCGGATGCTCCGGAGGGGCGAGCGAGAGTGGGGGGCAGGCGCGGTCGCGCTTCGGCGTGCGGGTGGTGGAGCGCTTCCTCGCCCGCGGCTCGCCGGGGGTGGCGTACGGCGACGTGAGCGACCTGGCCGGGCCAGGAACCACCACCACCGCCCTCCCCTGGACCCCCGCGCAGGGCGCCGAGCCGCTGCACTCCCGGTGGCGGGAGTGGATCGCCGCGCGGTACGAGACGGTGGAGGCGCTGAACAAGGCGTGGGGGACGGCCTACACGTCGTTCCAGTCGCGGCTCATCCGCCTCGTCGCCACGGCGCCGCCGCCCAGGCGGACGGAGGACTGGCGGAGGTTCCTGCGCGAGGGGCTGGGCTTCACCTACGTGCCGCCCGAGGCGCGCGAGCTCCCCCTGTGGCAGGACTTCCTCGCGGGGCGCCACCGCACGGTGGAGGCGCTCAACGCGGCTTGGAAGCGCAGCGGGCCGGCCGCCGCGGCCTCGCTGCAGGCCATCCCCTTCCCCACGGAGATGCCGGCCGGGGGCGGGGAGCTGGGCGACTGGATCACCTTCGTGAGCGTGGTGGTGCCCATGCACCGCTCCGCGCACCGCTTCACCGTGCTGGTGCCCGTGGTACCCGGCGAGGACGCGGAGAGCCAGCGGCGCCGGCGCGACCTGGCGCGCCGCATCGCCGAGATCGAGAAGCCCGCCCACACCGTGGTGGAGGCGCGCCTGTACTGGGCCGCCATGCGCGTGGGCGAGGCGCGGCTGGGCACCGACACGCTGCTGGGCCAGGGCAGCCGCTTTACCGCGCTGGAGCTGGGCCGCGGCGTGCTGGGGGCCGCGCAGCTGGCATGGACCGAACCCTGGAACACAACCGGGCGCAGGGTGGTGGGGCGCGACCCCATCGCCGTGCGCCGCCAACCGCGGGCGACCCCCGCGAGGTGGACATGACTGCATTCGCCACGGCCGCCGCCGGCCCCCTGCGCGCGGACCCCTCCAAGCGCGTGAACTACACCCTGGGCCTGGTGCTGGGGGTCGACGAGTTCCAGCAGGAGCAGCTCTACCACCGGGCCGGCCGCTGGAGGCACAACCAGTGGCTGCACGGCTACGGCACCGTGTGGGGGCTGCAGGTCACCACCCCCGACCCCGCCGACGCCGACCCCGAGATCCGGGTGACGGAGGGGGCGGCCGTGGACCCGTGCGGCCGCGACATCTGCGTGCCCGACACCATGTGCGTGCGGCTGAACGCCTGGCTGGACCGCCACCGCGAGGTGCTGCAGCGGCTGTACGGCAATGGCCCCGCCGTCATCCCGCTGGCCGTGGTCCTGTGCCACCGCGAGTGCCCGGACGACGTGGTGCCGGTGCCCGGCGAGCCCTGCCGCAGCCAGGACGACGCCATGCAGCCCTCGCGCATCCGCGAGAGCTTCGAGCTGCGGCTGGCGCTGCGCGACGAGGCGCCGTGGAACTCGCCCCCCGGCGACAACCCGGGCGGCCTCACGCAGTTCCGCTTCTCGCAGCCGGAGGAGGAGGCCGTGCGCGCCTTCGGCCGCCTGCTGGACCGGGTGCGCGTGGAGGACGGCGGGCCCGGCGGGGGCCGCGAGGCGCTGGTGGCCGCCGTGCGCGCGCTCGACGTGGGCGAAGGCTGGCTGCTCTCCGGCTCCCCGCCCGGCGAGGGCGACGGCTTCGTGCTGGACGAGGGGGAAGCCGCCGCGGCCATCCGCGAGGCGGTGCGCGTGTGGGCCACCGAGGTGCGCCCCCGCGTGCGCGCCGCCGAGCCGGCGGGCGAGGGGTGCGGCTGCGGTTGCCCGGGCCACGAAGACTGCTGCGTGCTGCTGGCCGAGGTGGACCTGCCGGTGGCCGTGGGGTGGCGGGTGGCGGGGAACCCGTTTCCCGCCGACGAGGAGCGCCGCCCGGTGCTCCTGCACACCCGCCTGCTGCAGGAATGGCTCACCCGCGTGGGCGGCGAATGCCGCGGCGGGCAGGTGGACACCTTCGTGACCGCCGCCCCCATCGCGCTGGACACGGTGCGGGTGTGGCTGCACCACGAAGCCGCCCTGGACCTTCCCGCCGGCGCCGTCACGGTGGTGGTGAACGGGGGCGCCCTCGTGTCTCCCGGCTCGGTGACGCCGGTGGGGGGGATGGACAACGCCTTCGACGTGCTGCTCTCCCCCGGCGCGGCGGACGGCGACACGGTGGAGCTGCGCCTGGACCTGGCGCAGATCACCGACGCCGGCAGCGCGCCGGCCGGTGTGGGAGGCGACCGCCCGGACGGTGGGCTGCTGGACCGCCACGGCCCCGAGGTACGCGCGTACGTGGTGTTCCGCGAGCAGTCCACCGTGCTCCCCTCCCTGGGCGGCGACGTCACGGGGCCGGTGGGGAGCAACACGGTGGTGGGGCTCCAGGGGTTCAGGGTGGCGCCCACGGCGCCCAGCGCCAACGGGCAGGTGCTCACCTGGAGCAACGTCCGGCGGCGGTGGGAACCAGCGGCCCCGGCCGCCCCCGCCGCCCCGCCCGCGGCGGAGACCGCGGGGGGCGACGTCTCGGGGCCGCTCGCGGACCTCACCGTCACCCGCATCCGCGGCCAGCCGGTGTCGGACACGGCGCCGTCGGCGGCGGGGCAGCTCCTGGCGTGGAACCGCGACGAGGCCATTGGGAGCGGGCGGTGGGCGCCCACCGAACAGCCCACCCGCGCGGGGCAGTCGCTCGTCTGGACGGTGGACCCCGCGACCAACGCCGGCTCGTGGCGGTCCAGGTTCTCGGTGCAGGCGCCGGGCGGCGTGTACCGCATCGTAGCGGCCGGCAACTTCGAGGTGAAGGACATCCCGGGCCGCGCCACTCCCCTGGGCGACGCCTACAACGTCACCGTGTTGGAGGTTCTCGAGCCGTCCCTCCGCGCGCGGGTCATCCCCATGCGGGTCACCTTCGGCCGGGGCAAGGTGCCCGAGGGCACCTACGTGGTGAAGGGGACGGCGTGGGACTCGGAGACCATGCAGTCGGTGCCGCTGCTGTCGCAGGGCTCGTCGGCGGAGGGCGTGATGGTGGCCGCGAGCCTGGCGGGCACCGAGATGCAGCGGATCGACCGCATCACGATCGAGATCAACCGCATCGGGTGACGCCCGAGGAGACTCGCGAATGGACGCCACCGACCTGCTGGAGCCCGTGCTGACCAACGGCATCCGGCTGAACAACTTCTTCAACGGCCGCATCCTGACGGCCGAGGACCTGCGCGCCGAACAGCAGGCCGTCCGCGGGCGCGACCGGCAGCTCGCCCACGCCCTGGGCGAGGGGGTGGCGCACGGGCTGGAGGTGTCCGCCGCCGGCGAGGTGGGCGGCGCACCCGTCCTCTCCATCCAGCCGGGGCTGGCCTTCAACCGCGACGGCGACGCCGTGGCGCTGGGGCGCCCCGTGGAGCTGCGGCTGGTGAGCGTGGAAGAGGAGGCCGCCGCCGAGGCGGGGGTGTTCGCCGTCTGCAAGCCCCGGCACGTGCCGCTGGAGCTCACCAACGTGGGACTCTACGTCCTCACCGCCTCCCCCGCCTCCGCTCTGAGCGAGGAGCGGGCGCCGATGGCGGAGCTGGGGAGCGAGGGGATCGCGGGGAGCTGCGCCAGCCGCTGGGCGCTGGAGGGCGCGCGCTTCTCCGTGGCCCCCCTTCCCCTGGCGTCGGCGGGGGAGACGCCCACCCCGCTGGCCCAGGCGCTGGCCGAGCTGGTGGAGGACGTGGAGGAGAAGGTGGAGCTGGTGCGGCGCGGCGGCGCATCGGACACCCCCGCCGTGCGCACCTCGCTGGACCGCGGGCTTTCCAAACTGCGCAACGGCGCAGCCTACCTGTGCTTCGGCGCGGACCGGCTCGCGGGGCAGAACGCATCCCCCTTCGCGGCGGCGGGCGGCTTTCCCGATCCGGAGTACGGCGCCGTGGACGGGATGCGCGCGCGCGGCGAGCTGGCGTCGTGCGAGGTGCCCATCGCCCTCTTCCACCTCAGCCAGCGCGGGGTGGAGTGGGTGGATGCGTGGGCGGTGCGCAGGCCGCTCGTCCCGCGGCCCAGCACGGGGACGCTGCCGGTGCTCCACGACCGGCGCCGCGAGGCCGAGGCGCTGGCCATGGTCCTCCAGTTCCAGCAGCAGGTGGCGGAGCTGGTGGCGTCGCGGATGACCACCGCGCAGCTCACGCTGGTGGAGGCCGCGCAGCGCTTCCGCTTCCTCCCCCCGTGCGGCCTGCTGCCGCTGCGCGAGGCGGGGGTGGGGCGGGGGCTGGCGCACGCCGTCTTCTTTCGCGGCCTCACGCTGGGGCCGCCGGCCACGCTCCAGGGCGCCAAGCTGCAGCGCGTGATGCGCCAGGCGCTGCCGCACGCGCCGGTGGACCTGGCCTCGCCCACCGCGCAGGTGGTGCTCTGGCGCACCCGGGACAACCTGCCGGCCGCCGGCACGCCCCCGGCGCCGTACGTGGTGTTCGTGACGCGCGAGACGATGGGGCCGCGCGTGCGCGACACCCTGGCCGTGACGCTGGAGACGGCGTGGAGCGCGTGGCGCGGGGTGGTGCGCAAGCGGCTCTTCCTTCCCCCCGGCACCGACGCCGACAAGGTGGCCGCGCAGGTGTCCATCGTGAACGCCGTGCGCGACGTGATGGACGTCGCCACGCGCCAGGCCTCGCTGGCCGCGGGGAGCGCGCTGGACGCGCGCGACGCGCTGGATGGGCTGCGCGAGCTGCACCGCGTGCAGGACGACCTGCAGACGCTCTTCCGCTCGGCCATCCCCGGCGTGGTGCACACGCAGGGGCGCGAGAACTTCGGCGCGGGGATCAACGTGCGGCTCAACAACGCGCTCCCCGGCGGCGCCGGGCGCGCGCTGCTTCCTGCCCTCGACGCCCTGGACCTGCCGGGCGCGGTGGCCGCGCAGGCCGCCATCAACCAGTTCGTGGCGGGCTTCAGCGGCGAGGGCGTGGCCAGCGGGCCCATCGTGGTCACCTACCAGAGCAGCCCGCGGGGGCTGAACCTGGTGCCCGGCGACACCCAGGGGTTCCCGCACCTCTTCACCGTGCGCAACGCCACCGACCGCCGGCTCACCTTCAACCTGCAGGCCAGCGTGGCGGGACTCGCCGGCGACTGGTCCAACGCGGTCACGCTGGAAGACGCCAGCGGCACCGTGCTCACCGCGGGCACCGTGGAGCTGGCGTCCGGCGCGCAGACCACGGTGGCGGCGCGGGTGCGCCCCCCGGCCAGCGGGATCGCCGCGGGGCAGCAGGTGGTGCTCACCTTCCGCGCCACCGTGGACCCACCCAACGACCGCGACGTGTCCACCACGCGGCAGCTCACCGTATCCAGCGACCAGGGAGGGGCCGTGTCCGGAAGCCTGGAGGTGCTGGCGCCCACCAGCCTGCCGTTCAACCTGGACGACGCGCCGCCGGGGCAGGTAGGCAACTTCCTCTTCCACGTCCGCTACAGCGGTCCGGAGTCCCTCCCCAGCCCGGTGAACGTGGACGTGACCGTCACCCTGGCCTCCACCGAGGCGGTGTGGCAGGCCGAGTTCGGCGGCGTGACGGCGGCCAACCCATCGCCCGGGGTGTTCACCGCGACCATCTCCGCCGCGCTGGGGCAGCAGGTGCCCCTGGACGTGCTGGTGCTGATGCCGGCGCGCACGACCATCGACCGTACGGCCACGCTGAACGTGCACGTGCAGGCCGCGGCTGGAGGCCCGGCACCGGTGCCCGGCGACCTGGCGCCCCCGCTGGCGCTGCGCGTCCGCCATTCCTGAGACCCACCCACTTCAATGCATCCGCCCTCATCACGCAGGAGCCCCGCGCCATGAACCGACCCCGGACCCTCCACCTTCCCCGGCTCGCGGCCCTGGCCGCCGCCCTGGCGCTGGCGGCCGCCCCGGCCCCCCTGGCCGCCGCCTCGCCCTGCTCTCTGGGCTTTCTGCTCAAGGGGGCGCCCACCATCGACGGCAAGGGCGGCGACTGGGCCGACGCGTCGCAGGCATCCTCGGCCAGCGTCGGCGGGTGCGTGGGCAAGCTCTACGACGCCGACACGAACCCGTACGACGTCACCGTGTCCACCAAGCGGTACATGCGCGGCGGCGTGCTGTACCTGGGCTTCCTCTTCGAGGTGCAGGACGCCACTAAAACGCTGAACGGCGGCCTGCTGGCCAACGGCGAGCGCATCGCCATCCAGTTTGACCACGACCTGAGCGGCGGCGCACAGCTCGCCGCGGCCGACATGCGGCTGGTGGTCACGCACCGCTGGGAGAGCAGCGGGGGCGATCCGCAGGAGGTGACCAACGTGCAGTCGCAGTGGGGCACGGGCACCCTGGCGGCGGGGGTCTGCGGCGGCGGCCCGCGCTGGGCCAACGTGGGCAACCCGGCCAACTACAGCGTAAAGGTGCGCAAGGACTTTCCCGGCGGCTACCGCGTGGAGCTGGAGTTCCCGGCCACGGCCATCGGCGGGGTGAGCGGCGACTTCGGCGTCGCCTTCCAGGTGGTGAACGACTGGGGGGTGCCGGGGATGCCCAACTCGGCCGGCAACTCCTTTCCGTCGGCCCTCCCCTACACCACCGCAGACAACGCGGTGGACGGGTGCAACAACTCGTGGCGCGTGCCCAGCAACTGGGGGACGGGCTACTGGGCCAGCGCCGCGGGCGACGTGACCATCAGCCGCCTGCCGGTGTTCTGGCAGAGCCCGGACATCGTGCCGCTTTCCTGCGGCGTGCTCGGGTACTCCTACTATCCGGCGAACCCCTGCAAGCTCACGCTGCAGGCCACCGTCCACTCCACCTTCACCACGCCGCAGACGCGCAACCTGCTCTACCTGTGGGCCGACCACGGCGCCAGCCCAACCGTGTGGCGGGTGGTGGGGATGAAGAAGAACGTGCCGATCGGCGCGATGGCCAACGCCACGCAGTCCGCGGACGAATGGACGGCGGTGCCGACCAACCTCCCCAACCACCCGTGCGTGCGCGTTTACATCCTTCCGCCCGTGTTCCAGGCCGCGTTCGACGAGGCCGACATCATGGGCATCTCCGACGCCGCCGAGCTGGCGCAGATGGAGACGGTGTACGGGGTGCAGGCGCAGCACTGGGCCCAAAAGAACATCAGCGCGCTGGGCGCGGGCACCGTATGCCCCAACGCCTCGTGCCGCGTGGCCGCGCTGGAAGGGTTCGGCCCGCGGCTGGCGGCCTACTTCGGCGGGCAGGCGGGCGCGCTCTTCACGGTGCGCGGGCTGGCGGCGCAGGAGCCTCCCAGGACGGACACCACCCGCCCCGAGCAGATCCGGCGGACCAGCCGCGTCTTCCTCTCCGCGCGGGACCGCCGGACGCTGGGCGGCGACAACGCGCTGGTGCAGGTCCGCTCCTGGGGCTACTCCGCCGCCGGCCCCGCCGACAGCCTGAAGTACGTGCTGGCCGAGAACCTGGGCGGGCTGCTGCAGGCCATCCCGCTGCGCCAGCTGGATGAACGGAAGCAGTGGCCGATCACCTTCACCCTGGGCAACCCCGGCCGCTACGACCGCACCGTCTTCGTGACGACGGAGACCGATGTGCCCCGCGGCGGCGCGGATGTACGGGTGGAGGTGCGCCGCGACGTCTTCAAGGCCAACGAGCAGCGCGTGGTGCGGGGCACCGTCACGCGCACCGGAGGCGGCACCACGGGCGGGAGCGACCCCGGCCCCAACCCCGGCGGCGGCGGCCGGGGATGCCCCGTGAGCGCCGGCATGGCGATGGCGGGCCTGGCGCTGCTCGGACTCGGACGCCGCACCCGCCGCCGCGACTGAGGCGGGTATGACCGTCCCCCGCACCCTTCCCGAGGGCCTGCTCGCGGCCCTGGCGGTGGTGCTCGCCGCGGCGTACGCGCTGCGGAGGGCCCCGGCCCGTGGGCTCGATGCCCGCGAGGCGTACCGCGCGTGGCTGTGCGCCGCGCTGGGCGGAGTGTGCGGGGGGCACGCGCTCTTTCTGCTGTCCCACGGCGGGGAGAGCTGGCTGTCGTTCTGGAGCGGCGGGCAGAGCGTGTTCGGCGTGCTGGCGGGCGGCGCGCTGTGCGGCGGCGCGTACCTGGCCGCCCGCCGCCTGCCGGTGCCGGACTACGCGGACCTCTCCGCCCCGGCGGCGGCGCTGGGCTACGCCGTCGCGCGCACTGGATGCTTCCTGAACGGCGACGACTTCGGCGCGCCCGCCGCGCTCCCCTGGGCGGTTCGCTACGCCCCGGGCACCGAGGCGTGGGCGGAGCACGCCGCGCGCGGGTGGATCGGCGCGGATGCACCGGCATCGCTCGCCGTGCACCCGGTTCAGCTGTACCTGGCCGCCGTGGCTCTCGGCATCTTCCTCTTCCTTCATCGGCGGACGCTCCTGCGCGGCGCGGCGGTGGGGATCGCGTCGCTGGCGTACGGCGCCGCCCGTTTCACCCTGGAGCCGCTGCGCGACGACTTCATCGCCGTCGCAGGCCCCTTTTCCCTTCCGCAGCTCCTCGCGCTGGCACTGGCGGCGGGCGGCGCCGCGCTCCTCGCCACGCGGACGGGTGACGCGGCCGCGCCCATCCCGGCGGGAGCGGCGCGATGAGCACCGTCGCGCCCCGGCGCCGCGCTCCGGCAGACCCCGCGCTGCGGCTTCGTATGCAGCGGATGCTGGGCGCCGCGCAGATCGAGCCGGAGGCCATGCCGCCGGCCGCCATCCTGGTGGTCCGCGCGCTGGGTGACCCGCTCCCGGGGCGGATGCGCGCGGAGGGGCGGGATGCGCACGCCTCGGCCGAGTGGGCGCGCGCCTGCCGCGGCGCGCTCTCCGACCGGCTGCACGGCGCCGCCCGCCCGTCGCGCGGCGTGCTCCCTGCCGATGCCCCGGCGGTGCTGTTCGCCGACCAGGCGGAGCTGCTGGCCTCGTTCGCGCGCGACGCCTGCGCCGGAGTGGCGGGCGCGCGCTGGTGGTGGGCGACGGTGGCACGGGGGCTGGGCGGCTCCATCGACGCGCTCGTGGCCCTCTGGCTGCGCGATCCCCGCCACGTCCCCGCCGCCGTGGAGCACCTCGCCGGCTGGGGCGAGGCGGAGCGCGTGATGGCCGCCCTGGCGCCCGCGCAGGCCGCGCGCATCCTGGGCGCCGTCGCGCACGCCTTCGAGGTGCGCGGCCTCTTCGCCCCGCCGCCCTCGTACGTCGCGGCTCACGGGGAGGCGGAGGATGCGGATTCCGTCCATCGTCCCGGCGCGTTGCCGTCGTCATCCCCCGGCACTGCCCGGCCCGCCGCCTCCACGAGCGTCGCGGATCGGGAGCGGGCGCCCAGCATCCCCGCGCCGTGGGAGATGGTGCTCGGGCCGTCGCTGGTGCCGCGCTCGCTGGCGCCGGAGCGGCGCGCGCTGCTGGGCGTGTCGCTCGCGCTGCACCGTGCCCCTCTGATCGCCCGCGGCCCCGCCTTCGTCGAGCGGTTCGTACGCTGGCGCGCGGAGATCGCACCGCGCGCCCAGTCTGAGCCGCCGCGCGCGCCCGCACCTCCGTCTCGCGCCTCGGAACACCAGGGGTCGGAGGCGCGGATCGTCACGTCCTCGTCCGCCGCGCCACCGGCCGCCGAACCGGCTTCATCCGACTCCGCGGCAGATGTACAGGAGGCGCGGCAGGAGGCGAAACGCACCGTCCCATCGCCAACCGCCGAGGGAAACAGTCGGGCATCGGTCGAGGCAGACACGCCATCCGCCCCGACCGAGACGCGGCCGGCGTCGCCTGCCGAGCCGCCCGCAGACGCGCCGCGGCGGACGACGGCCGAATCCAGCGGCGAGACGCGCGCTACGTTGGTGGAGGAAATTCGCTGGGAGGCGCCCGTGCTGCGCTTCACCGGGCCGCCGATCGAGGTGGCGGAGACGATGTCAGGCGCGTGCGGCGTGTTCTACCTGGTGAACGTGGTGCGCTCACTGGGCTTCTTTCGCGCGCTGGACGACCACTTCCACCTCCCCTGCGTCGTAGGCGGATGGGGGTGGATCGAGCTGCTCGCCCGCGCGTTGCTGGGGCCGCGCGCGGCGGGGCTGGCGGACGACCCCGTCTGGCGCGTCCTGGCCGGGCTGGACGGCCGGGAGCCGGAGGTGCCCGCCGGGATGGGGTTCATCGCCCCGCCCGTGGACACGCTGCCGGACGCGTGGGCGGCGATCCTCCGCGACGCCAGCGCCGAATCCCCCGCCCCGTCCCCACTCCTGGGGATGGAGCCGTCCGCCGAGCTCCAACGCTTCCTCGACCGCGTCGTCCCCTTCGTCCGCGTGCGGTTGGAGTCGGCGCTGCGCGCGGGCGGGGCGGACGAGGGGCTGGAGAGCGCGCTCTTTCGCCGCATCGGCCGCATCCAGGCCACCCGCGCGCACGTGGACGTGCGCATGGAGCTGGACCAGGTGAGCGTGGCCGTTCGCATCGCGGGGCTCGACGCAACCCCCGGCTGGGTGCCGGAGCTGGCGCGCGTGATCACCTTTTACTTCGCCTGAGCCCATGAGCGAGCCGCTCTTTCCCGGCGTCGCCCGCGACGCGCACGGCCACCTGACGCTGCGCTTCTACGAGGCCGTGCTGGCCGTGGTCATCTTCGCCGGCGCCCGCGCCGCGGCCGCGGGCGGGGAGCCGAACGCCGTGCTCGACGAGCACCCCTTCCTGCGCGCGTACCTCAGCGAGCTCCCGCTGCCGCACGCGGGGGAGGTGCGCAGCGATGAGGCCCTGTGCTGGCTGGCGGACCGGGTGCGGCGCTGGGAGGCGTCCGTGCGCGCGCACCTGCCGCTGCGGGCGCTGGGCGGCGAGCCGGGCTTCGGCGACGCGCAGGTGCTGGCGCTGCTGGTGGTGGGGATGGTGGAGGAGGACGCGCGCTTCGGCACCCTCTTCGCCGCGGCGCAGGAAGGCGCCCGGCGGCCCACGGTGGCGCTGGTGCACCAGATCGTGGCCGGCGTGATCGATGGTTCCGACGGCGCGGCGGGCGACGCCTGGGCGCTCTGCCGGCCGCTGCTGGACGCGGGGCTGGTGGAGGCGCTCAACCCCGGCGACCCGCGCGCCGAGTGGCAGCTTCGCGTTCCCGCACCGCTGTGGACCGCCGTCGCCGGCGAGGCGCCGGCCGAGCCGCTGCCGGGGGTCCGCTGGCACCCGCCAGGCTCGTTCGCCCCGCTGGACGAGATGGTGCTGGACGACGATGCACGCCGCCGCGCGGCCGAGGCGGGCGTGCTGCTCGGCTCCGGGCGCGCGGAGGTGCTGGTGGTGCGCGGGCTGGCGGGGAGCGAGCGGCTGGAGCTGGTCGGCGCCCTCGCGCGCGGGCTGGGCCACGGGGTGCTGGAGGCGGTGCCGCCCGGGCCGGAGCTCCCCCCCGCCTGGCGGGTGCTGGGTCCGCTGGCGGCGCTGCTGGGCGCCCTCCCCGCCTTCGTGCTGGAGATGGGGCCCGGTGAGACCTTTGACGTCCCCGCGGGCGGCGGGTGGCGGGGGCCGGCGGCGGTGGTGGCGGGGCACGACGGCGGGCTGCGCGGCGCCACCGCCGAGCGGGCCGTGGTAGTGCACCTTCCCCCCGAGTCCCCCGCCCTGCGCCGCCGCCACTGGAGCCGCGCCCTTCCCGGCTCGCCCCCGGCCACGCACGCCGCCCTGGCCGACGCGTACACCCTGGGCGGTCGCTACATCCACCGCGCGGCCGAGCTGGCGCAGGGCCACGCCGCGCTCGAGGGCCGCCCCGCCGTGACCGCGGCCGACGTGCGCGCCGCGGCCCGCTCCATCAACCGGCAGCAGCTGGACGCGCTCGCCGCGCGCCTGGAAGACGGCGGCGGGTGGGAACGCCTGGTGCTGCACCGCTCCACCGCCGCCGAGCTGCTGCACCTGGAGCGCCGCTGCCGCCACCGCGAGCGCCTGGCCGACGCGCTGGGCGGGGGGATGCCCGGCGGGATGAACCGCGGCGTGCGCGCGCTCTTCCAGGGCCCCAGCGGCACGGGGAAGACGCTGGCGGCGCGGGTGCTGGCCAGCGAGTTGGGGCTGGACCTGTACCGCGTGGACCTGTCCACCATCGTCAACAAGTACATCGGCGAGACGGAAAAGAACCTGGCCCGCGTCCTGGGCCGCGCCGAGGACCTCGACGTGGTGCTGCTGCTGGACGAGGGCGACTCGCTGATGGGGAGGCGCACCGAGGTCCGCTCGTCCAACGACCGCTGGGCGAACCTGGAAACCAACTACCTGCTGCAGCGGCTGGACAGCTACACCGGCATCGTCTTCGTCACCACCAACTCGCCCGGCTCCATCGACGCGGCCTTCCACCGCCGCATGGACGCGGTGGTCCGCTTCCACCTACCCGAGGTGGAGGAGCGCTGGCTGCTCTGGCAGCGCCACCTTCCCTCCACCCACGGGGTGGGCGCCGAGGCGCTGGAAGACGCCGCCGCGCGCTTCGAGCTCACCGGCGGGCAGATCCGCAACGCCGCCGTGGACGCCGCGCTGCTGGGCCTGGCCTCGCCCGCGGGCGTCGTGGGCGAGGGCGAGCTGGCCGCCGCGGTGGAGGCCGAGTACCGCAAGGCGGGCGCCTCGTACCCGCGGCAGCCGGCGCTCCCCGCCGCCGCGCGCCAGGACGCGCTCTCCGCCTTCCTGGGCGCCATCTCGTGAGCGCCGCGACCTCACCGCGCTCGGGCGCCCCCCGGTGAGCGAGGCGCAGCGCGTCCGGCGTCCGCACGCGCGGGTGGAGGGGGCACACGCTCCCGCCGCGCCGGCGCGCTCGCCCGCCGCCGCGGTTCCTGGCGCCGCGTCCCCGGCCGCCTCCGGCTGGGCGGCGGCCCCGGGCCCGCCCGCGCTCCTGCTGGGCGGCGTGCAGCGCAAGCCGGTGATCGGCCAGCCGGGAGACGCGTACGAGATCGAGGCCGACGCCGTGGCGGACCGCGTGGCCGGCGGCCTCTCGGCGCCCGGCGCCAGCGTGTCTCTGCTCGGCCCGTCCGGTCCCTCCGGACCTCCGCAGATGAAGGCAAAGGAGGACCTGCCCGTCCACCAGATGATGGAGGTGGACGAGCATCCGACCGCGCCCCCGCCCAACGCCGTCCAGGCCGCCCCCGCCGCCCCCCCTCCGGATGACGACGAGGGCGCGATCCAGCTCAAGGAGGAAGACGAAGACTCCGCGCCGGTCCAGCTCAAGGAGGAGGACGAAGACGCCCCGCCCGTCCAGCTCAAGGAGGAGGACGAGGAGCCCGCCTCCGTGCAGCGGCTGGCGCCCGGGGGCGCGGCGGCCACGCCCGCCATGCAGAGCACCGCCGCCGCCGCCATCTCCTCCCCCGGCACGGGCTCCGCGCTCCCCGCCCCCACGCGCGGCACGCTGGAGACGCGCATGGGCGTGGACCTGGGCGGCGTGCGCGTGCACGACGGCCCCGGCGCCCAGCGCGCCGCCGCCGGTCTGAACGCGCGCGCCTTCACCCACGGCCGCCACATCTGGCTGGGCCGGGGCGAGAGCGCGGGCGACGTGCGGCTGATGGCCCACGAGGTCACGCACGTGCTGCAGCAGGACGGCGCCGTGCGCCGTAAGCCGGCGGACAAGCCGAAGAAGGAGCCCGCCGCCGGCGCGCCCGCATCACCCCCAGCAACCGGCGCCGCACCCGCAGGCGCCGCCCCCAAATCCGCGCCTCCCTCGCCCCCCGCGGCACCGGCATCGAGCGCACCCGCACCCGCACCCGCACCCGCGCCCGCCTCGCCCGCGCCTGCCGCACCTGCGCCCGCGTCCGCCGCTGCCGCTCCGGCTGCGTCAGGTGCCCCGGCGGCTGCTCCGGCGGGCGCCGCGCCCGCCGCGGCTGGCGGTGCACCCGGCGGAGCCCAGGCCGCGGGTGGTGGAGCCGGTGGAGGCGCGGGGGGCGGCCCGGAGATCCTGATGCCGGAGCCGCCATCCGGGCTCTCGCCCGAAGAGCAGGCGCGCCTGGAGACGGTGGACCAGCGGGCCGGCGCCGCGGTGGAGGTCACCACCGACCTGCCCCCCGCCGAAGAGGAGGTGGGCGACGCCCGCGCCGCCGTGGAGGAGCCCGCCGAGGAGACGCAGGCCCGCGCCGGGGACCAGCTGGTCGCCGCGCTGGGGGAGCGCCCCGCGCCCAGCCCGGAGATCGAGGAGCTCTGCGAGCGCATCTACCAGGTCATCCGCGACAAGCGGCCGCCCGACGAGGACTCGCTGGTCGAGGCCGACCCCCAGGAGATGGCGCAGCAGGCCGGCGGCGAGATGAACGCCTCCGTGGAGGCCGACACCCAGAACGTGCAGGGCCAGTACGACCAGCTCCAGGAGGAGCCCGAGGGCGCGCCCGCGCAGGAGCCCGTGCCGCTGGAGGGACCGCCCGCCGGCGAGGCGCCGCCCGACCTCGCCGCCGAAGCCGCGGCCCCCGACGGCGTGCCCCCCGAAGCGGTGTCGCTGGACGCCGACGTGGCCGCCACCGGGCAGCAGATGGCCGACGCGGGGATGGAGAGCGAGCCCGCGCAGCTGGTGGAGAGCGGCCCCATCGCCGAGGCGCGCGCGGCGCAGGGCGAGCTCACCGAGACGGCCGCCCGCGACCCGCAGGAGGTGCTGGCCGAGCAGCAGGCCACGCTCGCCGGCGCACAGGCCGACATGGCCGCGCTGCAGGCCACCGCGCTGCAGGCGCTGCAGGGGAGCCGCGAGAGCACCACCAGCGCCGGCGCCGCCCAGCAGGGCGAGATGGTGGGCTCCGAGGAGCAGATGCGCACGCAGGCCGCCGCCCAGGCGCAGCGCATCTTCGACGATGCGCAGACCCGGGTGAGCAGCCTGCTGGACCCGCTGCCGGCCACCGCCATGGCCCGCTGGGAAGCCGGGGTGCAGGTGCTCTCCACCGAGTTCGACCAGCACCTGGCGCGCGTGAAGAAGTGGGTCGACGAGCGCCACGAGAGCACCGCGCTGGCCATCGTCGACTACTTCACCGGCCTGCCGGACTGGGTCACCGAGGAGTACGACGACGCCGAGAAGGCATTCGGCGACGGCGTCTGCGACCTGATCCGCGAGATCTCCCGCGACGTCAACGGGGTCATCGCCGCGTGCGAGGCCATCGTGGACGACTCGCGCACGCAGATCGCCGCCGTCTTCGAGTCGCTCCCCGCCGAGCTGCAGGGGTGGGCCGCCGAGCAACAGGCGCAGTTCGGCGAGCGGCTCAACGGGCTGCAGGAGCGTGCGCAGCAGACCCGCTCCGACTTCACCCGCGACCTCACCCGGCGCGCAGGTCAGGCGGTGCAGGACGTCCGCGCCAAGATCCACGAGCTGCGCGAGGCGGCGAAGGGGCTCATCGGCCGCATCGCCGACGCCGTCAACGCGTTCCTCGAAGACCCGGCCCGCTTCATCATCGACGGGCTGCTCAGCGTGCTGGGCATCTCGCCCGCCTCGTTCTGGGCGGTTGTGGACAAGATCGGCGCCGCGATCGACTCGATCGCCGACGACCCGATGAACTTCGTCAACAACCTGATGAGCGCGGTCGGCCAGGGCTTCTCGCAGTTCTTCGACAACATCGGCACGCACCTGCTGCAGGGGCTGATGGACTGGCTCTTCTCAGGCCTGGGCTCGGTGGGGGTGCAGATCCCCGCCGACACCTCGCTCAAGAGCATCATCACCTTCTTCCTGCAGCTGATGGGGCTCACCTGGCCCAACATCAGGCAGATCCTGGCCCGCCACATCGGCGAGGAGAACGTCGCGCTCATCGAGAAGGCGTGGGAGCTGGTCTCCAGCCTGATCGAAATGGGACCCGAGGGGCTCTTCGAGCTGATCAAGGAGCAGCTGGACCCGGCCAACCTGCTGCAGATGGTGCTCGACGCGGCCGTGGAGTACCTGGTGCAGGCCCTCATCCAGGCGGTCACGCCGCGCATCCTGCTGCTCTTCAACCCGGCGGGGGCCATCCTGCAGGCCATCGAGGCCATCTTCCGGGTGCTCAAGTGGATCTTCGAGAACGCCTCGCGGATCTTCACCCTCGTGGAGACGGTGGTCAACGGCGTCACGGACCTCATCGCCGGCAACATCGGCGGAATGGCGAACGCGGTGGAGGGGGCGCTGGCGCGGCTGATCCCGCCGGTCATCGACTTCCTCGCCGGCTACCTGGGCCTCGGCGGCCTGCCGGAGGCCATCGCCGACGTCATCAAGGGCTTCCAGACGCAGGTGCTCTCCATCGTCGACCGCATCATCGGCTTCCTGGCCACCCGCGCGCGCGGGCTGCTAGCCAGCCTGGGAATGGCGCAAGGACCGGAGCATGGGCCGGAAGGAGCCGCGGAAGGCGAATACGATGGGCAGATCGGGAAGGTGGTCACCTGGCAGTCTGACGAGAATCACCGCCTCTGGGTGGAGATGGAGGGGACCACCCCCGTGGTGATGATGGCCAGCGGCGGGGGAGGCCCGGTGCTCACCGCGCTCGACATCTACGACGGAAAGGCCAAGGAGCTTCCGGAGGACGATCCGAACCGCATCGCCGTGCTCGGCCTGATCCCAAGGGCGCGGCAGGTGGTGAACGAGACAATCCCCAAGGCAAAGGAAGTATCGAACAAGCTGCGGGAGGGCGACACACCCGACGACGCGGCGGTAAAGGCGGCCGACGACGCGGTGGAAGCAGCGGAAGAAAGCCTTCGCACGGTGATCAGCGAAATCCAGGTCAAGCTGAACATCGACGACGGTAGTGACGCCGATTTCAACAAGCTGAATGCGGCGCTCCCGGACAAGCGACTCTTCTCTCGTCGAAAGCTCGAGTCCATACTGGGGGTGTCCCAGAAGACGGCTGGCCGCCGTGTGCGCGATTGGCAGGACGAGGGCAAGCTCTTCATGCTGGCCTCGGCAGAGGTAGGTGACCGCGGAACACAGTACAGCACGGATCCAGTCAAGGCTGGACAGCGCGCCACCAACGATGAGAACAGCCGGAGCAAGTACGGGTTCAGCAACCCGGCCAAGACCTCTCCGACAGGTCTGGCGGTGCTCAGCAAAGGGTTCAACGCGCTGTCGCCCCGCCCACTGCAGCCCACCTCGGCTGCTTACCACATGAGCAGTGCGCGCTACCAAAGCGTGGTGAGCCCGGGAACGTATCCTGACTTCGCGTTCCCCGCAGCCATTTTGGGACACGGTCCCGAAGGTGCGTCCGAGTACTGGAACCGCGAGGGGCATCGCCATCCGAAGTCCGAGAACCAGCTATGGAACCGGGACCCGGCGAACTACCATGGTCCCGAGCACACGGCCGAGTCGTCCGCCTCCGGCTCGCGAGCGCCGCGCTACATGGTGCCTACCGAAGAGGCGGGCAGCCACGATAGCTGGCTGTAAACATGTTCCCCGGGAGCACGGCCATGACCGACAACACCCCCACCCTCGAGAAACTGCACGCGGCGGTCGAAGAATGGATCGGCGTGCCCGACCACGTCGTCGAGCTCCGCCACGAAGGAGCCGACGAGGGGCTGCTGCGTGAGCTGGACGTGGCCTTCCTCCTCCCAACCGACAATCCTCGCGACGACGACATCACTACCGCGATGACCGTGGGTCTGGGCCTGCACACCTTGCCGCAACTTGACCCTCGCGTAGAACTGGTGCTCGAGATCAAGGGAAAGCTCAGCGAAGAAGAGCAGACCCGGGTTGCACACGATCTGGGGAAGATGATCATCGAACGGCTGCGAAAGGGGTTGTACCTGGATCCCGGAACGCTGGTCCCGGCGGTAATTCATCCGTTCGCGTCAATGCCCTATCTGCTGCTCAAGCACTGGACGACGACACCCACCCACCTCCCGTTCCTTGAACCCAACGTCCTGATTTTGCGGGCCATTCCCCTGTACGAAAGCGAAACGAAGGTCGTGGAGGAAGTTGGCGACCTTGCTGCGAATCGGTTGAAGGGCAAGGGGGCAGTATTCGAGGACTATGAGCGTCCGGCGGCTGCCTGACGCGCCACATAGCCCTGAAACCTCCCGTACCGGAACCGATGCCCCTTTCCGCACAAACCCTCTGGTCCGACGGGGCCCTCGCCCGCCGCTTCATCATCCCCGATGACGCGGAACTGCCGGCGGGCGAGTTCCACATCCGCACTTCCCTTGGGCGCGAGCGCTCGGTGGACGAGGCGGCGGTGCTCGCGTACGAGGTGACGAAGGAGGAGGCGCAGGGGTGGGCAAAGGAGCAATTGGGCGGCGTGCTGGGCGAGGTACGCGGCAAGGCACTCGGCTTCGTGGTGCGCCTGCGCGAGCGCACCGCCGCCATGCGCGAGGAGAACCGCGCGGCCTGGGAGCAGGGCGTCGCGGAAATGCCGGACGACGTGCGCGAGGCGGCGGAGCGCGCCCGCGCCGGTCTCAAGGAGCTGGGCCAGGCGCTCCAGCGCGCCGCGCGCGAGCACCGCGCGCGCCCCGAGACGCACGCACCCGCCGCCGCCGAGAAGCCGGACGACGCGGGTGCGACGGGCGCGAATCCCCCGGACCCGGGCGCATCCTGATGCCTCCGCAGGCCCTGGTCACCGCCGCCGGCGGGCTGGGCGACGTGCTGCGCGCCACGCCGCTGGTGCGCGTGCTGGGGGCGCTCGGCTACGAGGTGGACCTGCTGCTGGCCCCCGACTACGCCGGCACGGTGGCGCTGCTCGACGGCGCGCCCGGGGTGCGGCGCCTCTTCCACGTCCCCTCGCGGTGGTCGCGCGACACCGCATCGCGGGCGGACGGGCTGGCGGAGACGCGCTACGACGTGGCCACCTTCACCTACTGGAGCCGCCAGCAGCTCCCGCCGCTGGTGAAAGCGGACCGCACGCTCTCCTTCGACCGGCGCTGGGTGGCGGACGGAGACGCGGCGTGCGTGGGGCGCCTGGCCCGCGAGCTGGGGTGGACGGATGCGATTCCCGGCCCGCTCGCGGTGCACTCGGGGCGGCGCTTCGACCTGGCGCCGGGGACGGTGGCGCTGCACCCGGGGTGCAAGGCCAACTGGCCGTGGAAGAAGTGGCACGGCTTCGCCGACCTGGCGGCGCTCCTTCCCGAGGTCGTCGTCGTGGGTGCCGAGGAGGACCGGCGGGTGGATGGCACCTACTTCGCGCGCCCGTTCGCCTGGCCGGGGCACGCGCGCGACTTCACCGGCGCACTCTCCCTGCCCGACACGGCGGCGCTGCTGAGCCAGTGCGCGGCGCTGGTGTCCAACGATTCGGGGCTCATGCACCTGGGAGTGGCGCTGAGGATCCCCGTGCTGGGCGTGTTCGGCATTACCAGCCCGGCGCGCGAGGCTCTCTCCGCGCCCAACATGCTGCCGGTGACCAAGGGGCTGCCGTGCGAGGGCGCGTGCCGCCGCCAGCCCTGGGGCCGCCGCACCTGCCCCCGCCGCCTGGAGTGCCTGCGCACCCTCACCGCCGAAGAGGTGCTCGCCCACCTGCGCGGCCACCTACCCGAGCTCTTCGCGGACGACGCGTGGAGCCCGTGGCACCGAGGCGCGGCGGCCATCCCCGCCTGACCGCCCCGCAAACCGAGAACACGCATCCATGGAATCCCTTTCCGTCGCTTACTACGGGTACGTGTCCGATACCTCGGGCTACGGGCACACGGCCCGGGGCTACGTGCACGCGCTGCATCGCGCGGGGGTGGAGCTGAGCGTGATGGACCTGTCGCGCCACCGGCACCCGCCACCGGACGAGCTGGTTGCATCGCTGATGGGGCGCCCCGCCAGCCCGGACGTGCACCTCTTCCACGGCATCCCGACGCAGTGGGCGCGGCTGGCCTTTCCCCTCCGCAACAGCGTGGGGATGACGGTGTGGGAGACGGACGCCATGCCCGGCCAGTGGCGCAGCGCGCTCAACCACGTGCAGGAGGTATGGCTCCCCTGCACGCACAATGTGGAGGTGTTCGGCAAGGGGCTGGAGCGCCCTGTCTTTCGCCTTCCCCACCCCGTCTTTCCGCCGCACGCCAACGGGGATACGCCCGACCCGGCGTCCTTCCTGGATGTGGAGGACGACGAATTCGTCTTCTACGCCGTCTTCGCCTGGCAGGAGCGCAAGGGGCCGCGGGAGACGCTGGACGCCTACCTGTCCGCCTTTTCCGCGGCCGACCGCACGGTGCTGCTGCTCAAGACCGACGCCGCCTCGGCCGCCGCCGCGCACGCCGAGGTGGAGGCGGCGCGCGCAAGGCATCCGTCGGGCGCGCGGGTGGCGCTGCGGGCGGAAAGCTGGAGCGAGCCGGGCGTCGAGGCGCTGCACCGCCGCGGCGACTGCTACGTGAGCCTGCACCGCGGCGAGGGGTGGGGATACCCGCTCTTCGAGGCCGCCTGCCGAGGCACGCCGGTGGTGGCGACCGCCTGGTCGGGGCCGCTCGATTACCTGGACCCCCATGCGCACGCGCTGGTGCGCTGCACCCTGCACCCGGTGCGGCAGCCGTACCAGTACTACCATCCAAGGATGCGCTGGGCCCAGCCGGACGTGGCGCACGCCGCCGAGCTGATGCGCGCCGTCCACGCCGACCCCGCGGGCGCCCGGGCGCGCTCCGCCGCCGCCGCGGAGCGCATCTGCGCGGACTTCTCGCTCGAGGCCGTGGGCACCGCCGCGCGCGACCGCCTGGCCGACGTGCTGCGCCGCGCCGACGCACCCCGCTGGCGCCGAGCGGCCGCGAGCGCGCCGCAGGTGGAGACGAAGCCTGCGCATCCGTCGTTCGAGGGCGCCATCCCGGTCGAGTGGTACGACGAGGACTACTTCGAGACGGGGCGCAAGAGCAACTGGACGTCCGGCTACAGCTGGAAGCACTTCGGCGGCCTGTTCGGCGAGACGGCGGCCATGCTGGGGGAGCTGCTTCCGGACGCCACGTCGTTCCTGGACGCGGGGTGCGCCAAGGGGCTGCTGGTGCGGGCGCTGCGCGAGCGCGGGCGGGACGCGTGGGGCTTCGACGGGAGCGCCTGGGCAATCGATCACGCCGAGCCCGCCGCGCGCCCGTATCTCGCCCGCGCCTCGGTGGACGACGCCCGGTACGACCGCCGCTTCGACGTGCTGGTGGCCGCCGAGCTGCTGCAGACGCTCACCGAGGAGCAGATCGACGCCTTCCTCCCCCGCGCGTGGCGGTGGACGGGGACGGCGCTGGTGGCGGTCATCCCCAGCTTCGACGACGACGCGCAGCAGGCCGCGCCCCTGCCGCGCGGCAACGACCCCAGCCACGTCACCCTGCGCACGCGCGCGTGGTGGCACGAGCGCTTCGTGGCCGCCGGATGGAAGCAGGACCCCCTGCACCGGAACGTGGAGACCCTCTTCCGCCGCCACGCCCTCGCCCGGCGCATGGGGTGGAAGCTGTTCGTCTACGCGCCCGGGGACGGGGCATAACGTGATCTCTCCGGACATCCAGCGCCCGGCGCCCGCCGGGCCCGACCTTTCACGCGCGCACTCCATGCCTGACCTGCGCTGTTATCTCCTGACCTGCGGCGCGCGGGTGGCCGCGGGGGTCACCCGGAGCACGCTCGACTCCATCCTGCGCTCCGACTGGGACGGCCCGCCCACCGTGTGCGTGGACGAGGCGGTCGGGGGCGACCCCAAGGCGAACCAGACGGAGAACTACCGGCGCGTGCTGGAGCGCATCGCCGCCGACCGCCCCGCCTACGCGCTGGTGCTGGAGGACGACGTGGCCGTGAGCCGCCACCTGCGCGCCAACCTGGAACAGTGGGCGCCGGTGCGCGACGGGCGTGCTCCCCTGCTGGGCATCCTCTACAACCCGACCCTGTCCCCACGGGGCGATGCGCCGCCGGTACGGGACGGGTTCATCGCCGACGCGGGCTCGGTGTACGGCAGCCAGGCGTTCCTCATCACCCCCGACGTCGCCGACTACTGTCTGCGGCAGTGGCTGGACGTCCCCGGGCTGCAGGACATCAAGATGTCGCGCTTGGCGGCGCGCATGGACCCGAATGCGCTGGTGGTGCACACGCCCAGCCTGGTGGAGCACGTGGAATCCGGCTCCACCCACGGCGCCGGGCACCACACCGCCGCCGACTTCGACCCCTGGTGGCGCGCCGGCGACGGCGGCGCGCCCGAGCTGCGCTGGGACGAGGTGCCCGGGTGGTTCGACTGGCCCTGCTTCTACGAGCAGCAGGTCCGCGCCCTCGCCCACGGCAGCGTGGTGGTGGAGGTGGGGACGCTGCTGGGGCGCTCCATCATCTACCTGGCGCAGACCATGAAGGCGGCGCGCAAGGATCTGCGCCTCTTCGCCGTCGACACCTTCACCGGCTCACCATCCGACGAGGCGGTCCTCCACGTGGTGGAGGCGCACGGCGGATCGCTGCGCGCGGCGTTCGAGGACAACCTGGAGCGCTCGGGCTCGGCCAGCGCCGTCACGGTGCTCCCCATGGACTCGCTGCAGGCGGCGCGCGAGTTCTGCGACGCCAGCGTGGACCTGCTCTTTCTGGACGGCGACCACGCGGAAGAGGCGCTGGTGAACGACCTCCTCTGGTGGCTCCCCCGGCTCAAGCCCGGCGGCGTGGTGGCGGGCCACGACATCGACACCTACCCCTCGGTAGGCCGCGCGCTCGACCGCATGCTGGGCCGCGGCCGCTACCACGTGGACCACGGCCAGAACCTGTGGGTGTGGCGCAAGGCGTGACGATGGATGCACACCGCCTGGACCCGCCGGACGGGGACGCGGTGCTGGTGCACCTCGCTGCCGGCGTGGGCAACCTGGTGCTGGCCACGCCGCTGCTCGTGGCGCTGTACCGCATGGGGTACGAGGTGGACCTCCTGCTGCACGCCGACTACCCGCAGGCCGCGGAGCTCTTTGGCGGGTGGAGCGTGGTGCGCCGCGTGCACGCCGGCCGCGTTCCATCCGGCGAGCGGTACCGGCACGTGGTCCCCGCCGTGCCGCCCTTTTACTGGACGCGGCTCGCCCGCCTGTACGACGGCCGCCGCGACTGCGTCCCCCGCCCGCCCAATGCCCTCTTTGCGCGCGACGAGCAGGGGTGGTACCTGGCGTTCGCCGAGGCGCTGGGATGGCCGCGCGGCGAGCGGCCGGCGTACACCCTTCCCGTGTCCCCATCCGACGCGCACGGCGTGACGCAGGCGACGCTCGTCCTGGCGCCGGGGTGCAAGACGGGCGAGATGGCGGCCAAGCGCTGGCCGCACTTCGCCGCCCTGGCCGGGCGTTTCCCCGATGTCGTCGTCGTGGGCACGGCCGACGACCTGCGCGCCTTCGGTGGCGCCGCGTTCGGCTTCCCCGCGCACGTGCGCTCCCTCGCCGGCCGGCTGACGCTGCGCGAGACGGCGTCGGTGCTCGCGTCGGCGGGGGCGGTGGTGGCGAACGACAGCGGCCTGGGGCATCTGGCCGGGGCCACCGGCGTGCCCACCCTCCTCCTCTTCGGCCCCACCTCCGATCGCGTGCTGGGCCCCTTCCCGCCCAACGTCGCCGTTCTGCGCGCGGGCCTGCCCTGCGAGCCATGCTGGACCACCGCGCGCCTCCGCACCTGCCGCGCCCGCGTGGACTGCCTGCGTTCGCTCGACGTCGCGCACGTGGAGCGCGAGGTACGCACGGCGATGGGAACGCTGGACGAAGGATTCATCGCCGACCCGCCCCCGAGAGTAGCGCTCGTCTCCCTCACCCGCTCCGCTACGCCCTTGGAGCGATCAGGCGCAGGGGAGGATGACGATCCTCCCGTCCCGCTGGTCTCCTGCTTGATGCCCACGCGCGACCGGCGGCGGTTCGTGCCGCACGCCATCGAGCAGTTCCTGGAGCAGGACCACCCCCGCCGCGAGCTGGTGGTGGTGGACGACGGCGCAGACGCGGTGGACGACCTCATCCCGCCCGATCCACGCATCCGGTACCACCGCGTGGAGCGGCAGGCGACGCTGGGCGCCAAGCGCAACCTGGCGTGCTCGCTGGCCCGTGGCGAGCTGCTGGCGCACTGGGACGACGACGACTGGATGCCCCCGCACCGCCTCTCCACCCAGGTGAGCGCCCTCGCCGCGAGGCCGGCGGCGGGCGCGTGCGGGCTGGCGCAGGTGCGCTTCTTCGACCCCGTGGCGGGGCGCGCGTGGGAGTACCGCTGGCCCGAGCGCGCGCGGCCGTGGCTGGCGGGCGGCACGCTGATGTTCCGGCGCGCCGCGTGGGAGCGTCGCCCCTTTCCCCAGCTCAACGAGGGCGAGGACACCCGCTGGGTCTGGGCGCTCCCCGCCGGCGCCGTGGCCGCGATCCCCGACCCCGGCCTCTACGCCGCCCTGGTCCACGGTGGCAACACCAGCCGCAAGCGCCCCGGCGAAGCGCGCTGGCACCCGATCCCGCTCGACGTGGTGCGCGCCCCCATGGGTGAGGCCTGGAGCTTCTACGCAACCCTCGCCGCACCCGCGCATGCGGCCAGGTAGCGTCACATGAACAGAAAGTGAGGGGGTCAATCCCGACCGCCTCCACTGCGGTAAGCGGAGGCCCTGCATCGTCTTGCGATTGCAGGGCCCTTTTGCGTTCCCATAACCCACGGAGGGAAGTTTTGCTACGGTGTCCCACCCCGTACGTCGAAATCAGCCCAGATCGTCCAGGTTCTGGAGATGCGGACGCTGTCATCGGCGCCGTTGTACATCTGCCAGTGCACGCGGTAGTGGCCGGGTCGGCGGGGGCTAGGGAATGGCGATCGGAAGGTGTAGGTGCCCTGTGGCGGCACCGGCCGGTCGACTACTACGTCGGGCAGCTTGGGTCGCCGATACTCCGGGTCGGACCGAACCTGCCGCAGGCGCAACGCGTCGGCGGGCCAGGTGCATTCACCTTTGTTCAGAAGCGTCCATTCCTTCGGGATCTGCACACCGGGTGCGACGGTAGAGCCATCGATTACACTCTCGGTGTTCATGAACGAAACGACTTCGTCGCCCGGGGCGCACTCCGGCGCCGTGGCGCGGATCTCCCCCGTCGGCGTCACGACGAGACGCATGTCGACTCCAGGGGCATCGGATACCCGGACCGCGAGCCCGTCGGGACCGGTCAGCTCCCACGACTCCAGATAGGAGCCGTCGGCCAGGGGCGCCTGCATGGGAACTTGGAATGTATACCCCAGCGTGGGCAGTACAGGCTCTCCCACACGGACGACCGAAACGGCGCTGTCGCTCAGCCGTGTTCCGCTCGCGCTATGGAATCGGAGTGCGACGGACGAATCCCACGCGCACTTGCCGCGGTTCGCAATCGACCAGCTAACAGGAATGCGCTCCCCGGGACGCACGTGCGTATCGCGGCGCGGGTGGCTCTCGGCCAGCAGTTCGGCGACGATCTCGCCCGCCCGGCAGATGGGCAGCTTTGCGGGGAGAACCTGGAACCTCACCTGAAGCGCCGCACCGTCCATCCTCATTCGCTTCCCGAACGCATCGCGTAGCACCCAGTCTTCGCCATACGGTCCCTCCCGTCGCGGGCCGAGCACAGCGACCCCCACCTCCTCCACCTCGTCAGGCTGCACGGGTCGGCGGATCCTGTGCGCCACCACATTCCCGCTGAGAGGTGCCGGCCCGAGGACACGGATCCGTTCCACGGAGCTCCCCCCGCTCCAGGCGCAGGTTCCTACGTTCTTCAGAAACCAGGTGGGCGTGTACCGTTCGCCCTCGCGAATCGCCAGGTTCGCCTCCGCCGGGTAGATCTGGCGAACCAGCTGCGCACGCGCTTCGCCGGCACGGCAAGCGGGCGCCGCGCGGGAGGCTTGCGGGCCTGTCAATAGCACGATCATCACCCCGCACACCGCCAGCACCGTACTCGCCCGGATTCGGGTCGACCGCACTCGAGCGCGGCTCGCGCGGTTCAGCCATTCCCCGCCCGCCGTCCAGCCGGGCAACGACTCGCTCCCACCCCGCGCCAGTTCGCGGACCCGAGCCCAATCTCCCGCTTGTGCCGCATCAGCTAGCTGCTCCTCCAGTCGTTGTACGAGCGCCGCGGAAACAGCCGCGCGTCGCTCCTCGATCCACGCGACGAAGTTCTCGGCGCCCTCACCCAGCTGGAACTCGAACCCGTCCAGAAAGGGTGCCCGGTGCGCCTCAAGCGCGCTCGCGAGATCCGCGGACTCGGTTCCGTCTACTATCCTCAGCACTGCAACCGCGTCACAGGGCAGCTCAATGCACAGTGCTACCGGGCGGCGCCGGTCGGGAGGGCGCCGCTCGGCAGCGCGCGCCGGAGCGAAGAGATGGCGGTGTTGACCGAGTTGTTTCGGCCAATCGCGATGTTGGTCCAGAGGAGCTGACCGAGCGAGCCGCGCAGGTGCGGACGCCCGGTGACCCGGAGATACACCAGGAGCGCGAGCTCCTTCGCATTCAGCCGGACATCTCCGTCGTCGCCGTGGAGTGCGGGTGTGCCAAGTGTGCGTAAGAAGAAGGACATCAGAACCTTTTAGAGCTCGGCCGGACTGCAAAATCAACGATTTAGAGTTGCTTTAGAGCTTCGCCCATTCCGCGGCGAATCTCCACCGATGCATAGTTGGCGACGCAAAGGGCCAGAGCAACACAAACGATCTGCACTACTGAAATTCCTTCACAGACATTCTATCCGAGCCGGGCGATCGACGAAAGCGTCCTGTCGCACCGACTCGAAAGGAGGTGACCGACAACCTGTCTCCAGACCGCGCACCCAGCTGAGCCGCAAGGCTTACGCGGGCTGGGCCACCAATTTCTTCGCTCTGACTCGGCGCGTTCCCATAGGCGCAACGCACCCCTTGACCGGAGTATATCCAGATGAGTTCTACGCCCTCGCTCCTCGGCACGCTGATCATCTCCGCAGTGCGTACCCTCTTCCCCCCAGCCGCCTTAAGGCCTCGCAACGGTGGGGGTTCCGCGTGGCCCCTGCTCCTGGTGCTCTCGATCTCTGCCATGGCCGCCTGCAGCGACGCAGGCTCCCCGGTGAGCCCGGAGCGCGGGCCGGAACCTCCATCCGGGAGGGTTGCCGCCGTGACACCATCCGCGTGCGGACGCATGCTCCCCGACGAAGAGATCCGGGTGAGCGAAACGGTGCGCTCGTGCAACGGTGTTACCACGCTGATCCTGCAGCCGGAGCAGAATGTTGTGCTCTACGACTCCGCGGGCGCTTCGTGGTCAGCCCCCAACACACTTGGCAAGGGAACCGCCCTTCTGCGCATGCAGACGGACGGCAACCTTGTGGCATACGACACCGCCATGGTGGCGCTCTGGGGAACGGGCACGGCGGGCCATCCCGGCGCCTGGCTCGCGGTGCAGGACGACTGCAACCTCGTGATCTACGCCGGACCCTTTCCACAGTCCGGCCCGGTACTGTGGTCGACAAACACGTTCTGCCGCGCGCCGCGTCCCGCTCCGGGACGAATGCTGCCCGGGGAGCGCCTATCCCGCACCGTGTCGGTCGCCTCGATCACCGGGAACGTCACCCTGACGGTGCAGCCGGAGCAGAACGTGGTGCTGTACAACAAGGGCGTCGCGCTCTGGTCGGCTCCCAACACCCTGTACCGCGGAACCAGCGTGCTGGTGATGCAGACCGACGGTAACCTGGTGGCGTACACCGGCAGCGGCGTGGCGCTGTGGGGATCAGGGACGGCGGGAAACCCCGGCGCGTGGCTCGCGATTCAGGACGATTGTAACCTCGTGATCTACCGTGGGCCGCACCCGCAGACGAACGGGGCTCTCTGGGCTACCAACACCACGTCGGGTTGTGTCCCGAGCGGTTCGGGCAGCACGCAGATAAGCGACGACTACCCGTACAAGACTGCCGATCCGAATGCCATTGATCCCTGGAACTTCTATTATCGCCAGTGCACCTCGTTCGCGGCGTGGCGCATCCGCACCCGTACCCGCGCATCGAACTTCACCAATCAGTATGCTGGGGTCCAAAAGTGGGGCCATGCGACAACGTGGGACGACGCTGCACGGTCGGCTGGCGCCCAGGCAGCCGGGGTGCGGCTTCACTCGCAACCGGCCGTCGGTCGGACAGCTCAATGGGAAGCGGGATATAACGGCGGGGCCAACACCTACGGCCACGTAGCTTATGTCGCGGCAGTGTACAGCGACGGGAGCATCCTGGTGGAGGAGTACAACTACACCACCTCATTGGGATACGGCACTCGCAGGATCTACCCCGGCTCGAACCGCTGGCCAAGCGTGTTCATCGAGTTCTGAGCCTCTGCCGCATTCGGCTCCGGCTGCACACGCAGCCGGAGCCGTTTTCAGTATCCACGCGGGACGAGTCGCCTGTGGTCGCCAAAAGAATCTCCCGGATCATCCCGAGCAGTGCGCCGTTGACCAGATCTATACGGTGGAGGACGATGTCGTGGGTGAGGCCGAACATGGGCGGGAGTAGTCGCCGCCGTTGATGTCTAGGGTGAGCAGAAGAGGGATGCCGCTGCCGCGCGCCCCGGCGATTGCTTGGCGCGGGGCCTCCACGCCGTAGCAGCCGTCGCGAGCATCCCCGTCGTTGAGGATGGAGTCCCCTCCGTCTCTACTGGGACGCGTCTCGCAGATCAGCGCGTGTGTGCGCCCACCGAGCAGCGTGCCGGGGAGCAGATCGACAACGGTGGAGGATGATCTTCGGCGCCCATGCGCGTGCAGCCCTGCGTGTTGCCGCAGGTGATGGCAGATCCAGAGCCAGCGCCGACCAGGATCGGCGGTGCGCACGGGCAGAACGAGACACTTGCGGGTGTCACAAATCGCGGTCAAGTATTCCGATGCCGCGTGATCTGCATCGTTGTCCGGCGGAGCTGGCCACCTCACTTCGGCATCGCCCGTCTCCCGCCTGCGCCGACGACCGGCAGAAGTGCCCCTCCCTTCCCGGATCTACATGACCACCCTCGAACAGGATCTGCTGAGGTGGGCCGCGGGAATGAACGCCCATCCACCGATGGAGCCCGCCGGCGAGGATGAAGTCTACGCGCTGATGAAGCGGTTCCGGCTTCTCTTCCGGTTCCTGCGCCGGGCTGAGGAAGAGCGCCCCTCCTGGTGCACGGACGCACTCCTCACGCGCATCCGGCGGGATCAGGAGCGGGCACGGCAGAAAATGGCCTCCAACCTGGAAGCCGTACGCGAGATCGCCGCGGTCGCGAGCCCGGCGGAGCGTCCGCCGATCGTGATCAAGGGCCACACCATCTATGCGCTCACCGGCGACGAGTCGCATCTGTCGATGGGGGCCGACATGGATGTGTTCTGCTCCGATGAGGAACAGCTCTGGGAAGTGCTGACGGCGGCAGGGTTCGAGGGCGACAAATCGCAGTGGCGCGCCGTGTGGAGGTGCCCGCGTCCCGAGGATCGCGGATACACCGGGGCGGCGACCGCGAAGCCTCACGAATTCGCGTCGCTGTCCCGCGATTCCACGCAGATCGACATCCACAGCTACTATCCGGTCCTCTCGTACCCGGCCGGGGTCGCGGCGGCGGATCTCGTCCCGTCCCGGAATCCGGGCCGGTGGGAACAGCGCTTCCCCGCGCTGGACGCACGGGAAATCCTGTACGACGACCTCCTGGAGAACTCCACCCGCGGTGTCGCACCGGGGACCTTGGATCTGGTCATACCCGATCCCAACATGGCCGTCGTCATCCTGTGCGCCCACGAGTTCAGGACCTCCATTCATCCGCCCGCGCACTTCGACACCGTCATCCGGCCCGTCACGCTGGCCAACATCCTCGACCTCACCCGCCACCCGCTCTTCGATCCGGCCCGGTTCCAGGGGTTGGTGGAGCGCTTCGCGGCGCACGACAGCGTGCGGCTGGCGGCGTCGCTGCTGCGGCACTTCCTGGGCGTGAACCCCTTCCCGGTCGAAGCCGGGCTCGATCCCGCCGTGGGGGTGCCGAGGTTGATCACCTGGTACGGCGGCTGGGCCGCTTCAGGGCCGGTGGAGGAGCTTCTCGTTCGCGCGAGCCAGAGCACGGCGATCCGCCGGCTGCAGCCGGCGCCGGTGGTGGCGTCCGCGGATGGACGACCGGCGGTCTACGCCGTGGATGCCGCTCCTTCACCCTCGCGCGGGGTTTCGCGGGTGGTGGCGCAGAGCATCGAAGGGAAGGCTCTTCCGTTCGAGTTCAGCGTAGCCCGGCACGACGGCGCCCTGCGCGTGGACGTCGCTTTCCTGGAGCCGCTCGACGGCACCGAGGAAGCCTATCACGTCTACCTCTACGGGGAGCCGGCCGACGACGCCAGCCTGAGCGCGACCGTCCTCGTGCCTGGCAACCGGCTGAGGAAGTTCGGGGCGGGGCGCGCCAGAATCGCCGCCGGACGAACGTACGCGGTCGAGCTCTCCATCCCCCGGGAGGCGTTCGCGGCGCAGGGCTCGGCGGACCCAATCCCCCTGATGCTTGCGGTAATGAAGTGGTGCGTTCGCTACCCGGCTCCCTTCGTGGACACCGACACGATCGTCATGGTCCCACTCGAAGTGAAATTCGAGTGACGGGGGGAGATCTCCGAATCGGCCGTGCTCACCGCCGAAAGATCTCGCGATCACGCCCTGGCCCGTTCGGGTGAACCAATCGGCCGGCGAACATTCAAGGTCTCCGCCGGCCTGATCTTTTCCTCCCCGAACGGTTCTATGGTGACAGCGAATGCAAGATCGCACGCGATCCAGCCGAGCCGAGCGGCCGGCAATTCCGCGCCGCCTTCAATCTCGCGCTGGTTTCTCCTGGGGTGTAGATTCACGAGGGTACACTGACCGGCTCTACACCGCCTGTGGGATCAGCAAATATGAACGATCCGATCGCTGCTTTCGGGGTCGCCTCCGGTACCGAGTGGGCGGCCCTGAGCAAGGCCCGGGAGGAAGCATCCGCGGCGAAGCAGCACCTCTTCGACCTTTTATCTGAGTTCGTGTCTCCGGAAGACACGAGCGTTGTGGTATTCGGATCGATGGCGCGCGGCGAGAAAACGTCCGGGAGCGATGTAGACTGGACACTGCTCATCGATGGGCAGGCATCCTCAACGCACTTCGAGGTAGCGCGGGAGATCGGCCGCGTCCTCAAAGAGGAGGAGAAGAAGGGCCCAGGGCGCGAAGCCACGTTCGCGGGACTCGCCTTCAGCCACGAGATCCTCCACCGCATCGGCGGCGGAGAGGACACGAATCGAAACCTCACTCAGCGGATTCTTCTCATTCTCGAATCTGCGGCGATCGGTCCGGATGCAGCATACGGCCGGGTGGTTAGAGCGGTTCTCGACCGGTACATAACGGAGGACCCCGGCTGGGAATCGAAGGTTGTCAACGTTCCGCGCTTCCTCCTGAATGACGTCTCACGGTACTGGCGTACCGTAGCGGTTGACTTCGCATACAAGCGGAGGGAGCGCGCAGCCGAAGGATGGGCACTTCGAACCGTGAAACTGCGCCTTTCCCGAAAGCTGACCTATGCCTCAGGACTTCTCGCGTGCTTCAGCTGTGCGACTGAAAAATCTGTCTTGGAAGCCGATGACTCATCAAAAGCCGTCATTGAACACCTCGTGCGCCTGGTAGCGTCCACACCCCTGGAGCGGCTTACGACGTTGCTCCAGCAAAGCGGTCTGTCCAGGCCCGCGGAACGGCTGCTTACTAGCTATGATCAATTTTTGGCCATGCTGGATGACGCCGCCATGCGCGACGAGCTCGAGAAGCTTGCTCCCGAGGACGCGGGGCAGAACGCCGTTTATCAGCAAGCTCGGGATGTTGGCCATGAGTTCCAGAGCGCACTCAACGAGATATTCTTCGGCCCAGAGTCCCCATTTCGCGGTTTCACTCAAAGATACGGGGTGTTTTGATGCGCCCGCTCGGATTCTCGACCGGGGCGCTCGCGCGGGGGGATTTCAGAACTGCCCTCTCGATGGTTGCGGGTCACGGAACGAGCGCCGTCGAGCTCTCGGCGCTCCGAACGGTGGAACTCGGCTCCCTTCTCGACGCAGTCGATTCGCTCCGGCTGGACGACTTCCAGCACATCTCCGTCCACGCACCCAGTAAGTTCGAGGCGGCGGATGAGTCATGGATCGTCGAGACATTGCGCCGGATCGCTGCCGATCGATGGCCTGTTGTCGTGCACCCCGACACGATCCACTCAGCTCAGCATTGGCGGGCGTTCGGCTCTCGATTGCTCATCGAGAACATGGACAAGAGGAAGCCTATCGGGCGAAGTGCGGCTGAACTGGAGATGATCTTCGCTGAGCTACCTGAAGCAGGATTGTGCTTGGATCTCGCTCATGCGCGACAGTTCGACCCCACTATGGTGGAAGCCTACCGGATTCTGAACATTCACGGCTCGCGGTTGCGCCAGGTTCATCTCAGCGACGTCAGCTCGGCGAGCAAGCACACCTGGCTCTCCTACGGGGCAATTCACGATTTTCAAGAAGTGGCGATGCTGGTCCCTCCAAGCGTCCCCGTTATCCTGGAGAGCCCAGTCTCCGCGCAAGGCATCGCAGCTGAGTTGCGGCGCGCCAGAGAGGCCCTTCCGTCCCCTGCCCTCGTGAGGCTCTAAGGAGCGAACTAAGCCGGGATCGCTGCCGGGAGTTGATGGGCAGGCCGAGCGCGACGCTTTTCACGCGGCGCATCGAGCGCCTGCCGCCCCCGCTCGCCATCACCGCCGGAAGATCTCGCGGATCACGCCGAGCAGCGCGCCGGGGAGCAGGTCCACGCGGTGGAGGATGACGTGGCCGGTGGGGCCGAAGATGCGGGGGAGGTAGTCGCCGCCCTTGAGGTCCACGGTGAGGCAGAAGGGGTGGATGCCGCTGGCGCGTGCCTCGGCGATGGCTTGGCGCGAGTCCTCCACGCCGTAGCGGCCATCGTAGGCGTCCTCGTCGTTGGGCTTGCCGTCGGAGAGGATCAGGAGGAGGCGGTGGCCGGCGGGCTGCTGGCGGAGCTGCGCGGTGGCGTGGCGGATGGCGGCGCCCAGGCGCGTGTAGCCCTCGGGACGGAGCGCGTCCACCCGGCGCAGCACCGCCTCGCCGTTGCGCTCGTCGAAGCCCTTGATCTGGCGGATGCGGACGTTGCTCGCCGTGGCGCCGGAGAAGGTGAGGATGGAGTAGGGATCGCCCAGGCCGTCGAGCGCTTCACCGGTCAGGAGGAGGGCGAGCTTCTCGACTTCGAGGATGCTGTGCTTGCCGAAGACCTCGGAGGTGGAGCCGCTGACATCCACCAGCAGAGTGATGGCGACGTCGCGGCGCGCGGGGATGACGGAGGTGTAGAGCCGGTCGTCTGCGCCGACGCCGGCGCGGAGGTCGGTGAGCATGCGCACGCAGGCGGCGAGGTCCAGCTCGTCGCCCCGGTTCTGGCGCGGGATCTGGACGCGGCGCGCGCGCAGCCTCTCGAACTGCTGGCGCACGCGCCGGGCGAGCGCCGCGTTCCGCCGCAGCGCCTCCACGCACCACGCGCCGTCCGCCTCGTCGCTGGGGTGCAGGCGCACGATCGCGCCCGGCGTGCGGTAGCGCCCCGCCGCGTAGTCCCACTCCGGGTAGGGGAAGACGGTCTTCGTGGTCCGCTCCGGCACGACTTCCGTGCGCTCTCCGGAGTCGGCGTCGCTGACCTGCGAATCGCCCGCGCCGCCTTCGGAAGGGTCGTCCTGGGGAGTGCCGGCGCGCGCGGGGTTCGTGCCAGCGTCGGAGGAGGTGTCCGGGTTGTGCCCCCTGATCTCCGGCGCGTCCGCCCTGGGGTCCAGCCCCACCGTGGTCATGAAGCCCATCAGCCAGCGCGGGAGCCGTCCGGCCTGCGGCTGCGGCTGCGCGGCGTGGAGATCCTGCTCGCCGCTCGCCGGCGTGGCGGGGGCGACGGCGGAGGGGAGCACCGAGCCCCAGAGATCGACGGGCGGAACGCCGCGGTAGCGCCCCGCGCCACGGATGCGGGCGGCGGCGTCACGGGCGCGGCGCAGCGAGTCGTGCGGCGTGTCGCACCCCGCCAGGCTCGGTGGTGGCGCGGATACGTCGGCGGCTAGGAGCTCGCGGACGATCGTCTCCACCTCGCGGGCGGCGGCTCCGCGCGGGTGCAGCTCGACGCGGCGGGCGCGCTCTGCCTGCCGCTCGGCGGCGAGGGCGGGGCGCAGGCCGGGGACCCGCTCCGCGACGGCGGCGTCGACGGCCGCGCTCTCGAAGAGGAGGTACAGGTCCCGCTCCAGCGCGTCCTTGCGCCCAGGCGCGAGCACCGCCGTCCCGCGCGCGACGCGCTCCGCCTGCGCCAGCGCCATCAGCCGGTAGCGCGAGACCGCGTCACCCCCCTGCAGCTCGGCGGGGAGGACGATGCGCTCGCCGTCGTTGGCGGGGACCGGGCGCTCGGACCGGCGCAGGCGCTTCGGGGGCGGCGCGGGGGTGATGAGGATGGGGCGGCCGTACAGCGCGGCGATCAGCAGCTCCAGCCGGCGGCTGACTTCGGGGAGGCGCGCGCCGTCGTGCGGCGCCTCCTCCGGGCGCAGGAGGGCCGCGGCGCGGCGCCGGGCGAGAAAGGTGCGGAGGCCCACGGCGTCAGAAGGTCGCGGCGACCAGGTCCGAGATCGCGGCCAGGAGGTCGGGGTCGTCGGTGAGGGGCGCGACGAATGCCGCGCGGCACGAGGTCGGCGCGTCGATGCCGCCCGCCATCAGCCGCGCGGTCGCCACCAGCAGGCGGGTGCTCGGCACCTCGGCCAGACCCTGGTCGCGCAGGCGGCGCACCCCCGTCGCCAGCTTCACCAGCCGGCGCGCGTCCTCCACATCGACGCCGCCCTCGTGCGCCACGATCTGCGCCTCGCGCTCGGCCGGGGGGAAGTCGAACTCCAGCGCCACGAACCGCTGCCGGGTGCTCGGCTTCAGGTCCTTCATGGCGTGCTGGTACCCCGGGTTGTACGAGATGACGAGCTGGAATCCGGGCGCCGCCTCGAGGATCTCCCCCGTCTTGTCGATGGGAAGGACGCGCCGGTCGTCGGTGAGCGGGTGGATGACGACGACGGTGTCCTGCCGCGCCTCCACCACCTCGTCCAGGTAGCAGATCGCCCCCTGCCGCACCGCCGTGGTGAGCGGCCCGTCCACCCACACCGTCTCGCCGCCGCGGATCAGGTAGCGGCCCGTGAGGTCGCTGGCCGAGAGGTCGTCGTGGCACGCCACCGTCACCAGCGGCCGCTTGAGCCGCCACGCCACGTGCTCCACGAAGCGCGTCTTTCCGCACCCGGTGGGCCCTTTGAGCATCACCGGCAGCCCCCGCGCGTGGCACCGCTCGAAGACGCTCACCTCGTCCCCCGAAGCGACGTAGAACGGCTCCGGCCCGGACGGTGGACGCAGCGGTGCGTTCTCCGGCGTCTCCATCGTGGACGTGTAGTTCGGCGAAGTGTGGATCATCCGTATCTCGAATCAGTGGTGTGTCGCGATGGATTTGTACGGGCGTGATCCATCACGCCCGTGCCCGCCGTGCGCCCGATCTCTGCCTGATGAACGCAATCTTGCAGCCGCGCCCCACGTCCGACGGGGAACGGCAGTCAGGGCTGCCCCGTCGCCGCGGGCCGGCGCGCGAATCCCTGCGCGTCCATCCAGAAGTACAGCGCATCCACCCAGTGGTCGCTGCTCGTGCCCTGTTTGTGCATGCCGAACCCGTGCCCGCCCGCGCTGAAGTTGTGCACCTCCGGCCTGTGCCCCGCGGCCATGAGCGCATCGCGGAACGGAACCACCAGCCGCTGCGCCAGCCGATCGTCCTGGGCCCACGCCATGAACGTCGGCGGCAGCTTCGCGGGAATCGCGGGGATTACGCCGAACGGCCCCCCGTAGATCAGCGCCGCGAAGTTTGGGCGTGCCGCGCTGTCGGCCTGGAGCAGCGCCCCGCTCGCCACCATGCCGCCCGCCGAGAATCCGACGAAGCCAACGCGGTCAGGCGAGATCCCCCACTCGGCCGCGCGCCGCCGCACCACGCGGAGCGCCTGGATGCCGTCGGCGATGCCGTAGCGGCCGGAGGTGTCCATGTCCATCTCCGGGATGCCGTCCGTGCGCTTCTCCACCGTGCGGTACTTGAGCACGAAGGCGGCGATTCCCCGCTCCTGTAGCCAGCGAGCCAGATCGGTGCCTTCGCGGCTGACCGCCAGCGCAACGAACCCGCCGCCCGGCGCGATGATGACGCCCGTCCCCGTCGCCTTCGACGGCTCGGGGAGGTACGCGGTCAGCGTGGGCGTGACGACGTTGATGATCACGGTGCCGACCGGCGTGTTCTCGACCGTCACCTCCCGATGCGTCCACCGCTCGGATTCGGGCGCCGCGCCGGGCCACAGGTTCACGACCTGCGCGTGCGCCTGGCCAACCGTGAGTACGAGCGCCGCCGCGCTGATGAAGATGCTTCTGAGCATGTCCCTCCCCCTGTGAGCCGCTCCGCCCCGGCCGGGCGCCATCTCCCCTGCACCCGACGAACGGCGATGAACGGCGTGGACAGCGGCCCATTCCTTGGATGGATGGCGCCTGCGCGCCGCGCGTCAGCGGCTGGGCGGCGCGTCGGGGATGCGCGTGTCGACGGCGACCCAGTTGAGCTCCCAGGTCCTGCCGCCATCGTCCGAAAACGACTGTTCGAAGCGGCACGAGGTGGGGGTGATGTCCTTGATGACGAAGCGCACCAGGATCGCCCGCCCGTTCAGCGTCTCGTGGCTGTAGAACTCGCCCTGCCCGTCCCTGAACTCGCCGATCGTCGGCACGGCGAGGGCGCCGTCGGCGGCGTTGGCGAAGTTCAGCGTCCACTGGCGCGTCGCGGGGTTGTAGGTGCGCAGGCTCAGCCCCTGGAAGTGCCCCGCGGGCCCATCCGCCACCAGCTCCACCAGGTTGGCGCGCCCGTCCCACACCTTGCGCACCACGGTCGTCCCCTCGTAGTCCACCCAGGTGGTCGACCCGGTGAGCGGACGCAGGCGACGGGAGAGGCGCGTCTTCCAGCTGCCGATCTCGAAGTCGAAGTCCCGCTGCCCGTCGCGCTCCGGCCGCGGTTGGTGCGCGGGGGCATCGGCCGGCCGCACGCTGCCCTGCGCGAGCGCGTCGGTGGATGCCGCGACGACCAGGCACAGCGCCAGCCGGAGAGGGAGCTTCCCGCGTACTTTCGTCATCGTGCCTGCCTCGCGATGGGTGGTTGGGAGCCTCACGTCGGCTCCCTCCAACCCTCTGCCCAGCGCGAGCGTCGCGCAAGCGCCAATTCGATCCATCGCGGCAATGCCACTTTCGAGCGGCCGATCTACGCGCGGGCGCGGCGCTTCGGCTGGGACGCACGATAGCGGGCCATCAGCGCCTCGAACGCGGCGCGCGCCCGCCGCTCGGCCGCGGGATCGGCGAGGAGCTTCGTGGTCTGCTGGTACGTCATGCCGATCCCCACCAGCTCGAATGCGAACTGCTCGGCGTCGGCATCGGCGGCGAAGTGGCCCTCCGCGATGGCGAGCTCCGCGGCATGCGTCACGAAGGCGCGCCAGTCCCGCTGCGACTGCGCCACCGCGTCGTGCAGCTCGCCCGGGCGGTCGTCGTATTCTTGCGACAGCGCCATGAAGATGCAGCGCCCACCCCGCCTCTGCGCGGATTCGGCGGGCTCGGGGGTGGAGTCGTCGATCCAGCCGAGCCACCGCTCGAACAACGCCGCCAGCCTCGGCTCCCCGCGCGGCGCCTCCAGGGCGGGGCGGACGACCGATGCGGCGAAGCGCTCGATGGCCTCGCCCAGCACGGCGAGCTGCAGCGCTTCCTTGGAATTGAAGTGCGCAAAGAGGCCGCTCTTGGAGAGCCGCAGCTCGGACGCGAGCGTCCCCAGGGTGACGTTCTCGAGCCCCACGTCGCCGGCCAGGGAGAGGGCACGGCTGACGATTTCACGTTTGGTGCGCTGGCCCTTGTTCATGGTTCCAACGATAGCACGAACGCCCCTCTTGCGAAATAGCACGACCGATCGTTTTATTCCGGCACACCCGTGAGAGGAGAGCCGATGCCAACCAGACGTGCGATGCCCGCCTTTCCCCTCGGGGTCCGCCTGCTCAGAGCCTGGTTCCGTGTCGCGGGCCACCTGCTGCCCGGCGTCGCGGAGCGGCAGGCCGCTCGCCTCTTCCTCACGCCAAAGAAGCGCCCCGCCACTCCGCAGGCCGTCGGCGGCGTGCAGCCGCGCGAGGTGAGGATGGAGTTCGACGGCGAGCGCCTGGTCGGTTGGATCTGGGGAGAAGACGGGCCGACGGTGCTCCTGGTCCACGGTTGGAGCGGCCGCGCCGCGGACATGGCGGCGATCGGCGCACGCCTGGCGGCGGACGGGATGCGCGCGATCGCTTTCGACATGCCCGCGCACGGGGCATCCGCGGGGCGGCGCACCTCGCTCGCGGTGTGGATGAAGATCCTGCCGGAGATGGGCGCCCGCGTCGGCCCGCTGAGCGCGGTGATCGGGCACTCCTTCGGCGGCGCGGCCGCGATCCTGTCGCTCGACGCCGGGCTCGATGCAAGGCGCGCGGTGCTCATTGCGCCACCGACCGGACCTGCCTACTTCCTGGAGAAGCTGCGCCACTTCATCGGCCTGCACGAGCGCCGCGCGGCCGGGATGGAGCGGCACCTGGTCTCCATCGTCGGCCGCGGGATCGCCGAGTTCGACGCGGACCGGGCGGCGGTGCGGCTGGGGGTCCCCGGGCTCATCCTGCACGATCCGGCGGACACTGAGGTGCCGTTCGCGCACGCCGAGGCGATCTCCAGGGCGTGGCGCGGGAGCGTGCTGGTGCCGATGCCCGGCGAGGGCCACAACCGGATCCTAAAGTCACCCGCGGCGCTGGACCGGATCTCGGAGTTCCTGCTCGCCCGCGACGCACATCCGGCGCCCGCGCGGGCCGACGCGCTCGCGGGCGACTGAGCTCAACCCTTCCCATCATCCGACGATCATGGAGTTCGACCTCACCGCCGCCACCGCCATCCTGGAGCGGACGCCGCACGTGCTGCGCGCGATGCTCGGCGGCCTTTCCGATGATTGGATCAGAGCCGATGAAGGGCCGGACACGTGGAGCCCGTACGTGGTCGTCGGGCACCTGGTCCACGGGGAGCGCACCGATTGGGTCGAGCGGGCGCGCATCATCCTCACCCAGGGGCCGGAGCGGCGCTTCACCCCGTTCGACCGCTTCGCGCAGCTCCGGGCGAGCCAGGACAGGCCGCTCGCGGACCTGCTGGACGAATTCGCCACGCTCCGCACTCGGAACCTCGCCACGCTCGCCGGGTGGCGCCTGACGGACGCGCATCTCGCGCTCACGGGAGAACATCCCGCGCTGGGCACCGTCACGCTGCGCCAGCTTCTCGCCACCTGGACCGCGCACGACCACGGCCACATCGCGCAGATCGCGCGGGTGATGGCGCGGCAGTACCGCGACGAGGTCGGACCGTGGAGGGAGTATCTCACCATCATGGACCGGTGAACGGCCGCCGATCCTGAAACGCCACCCGGAGCTCATCCCATGTCCGTGCTGCTTTCGCTGATGGACCACGCCGCCTGGGCCGACACGCGCGCCCGCGCCGCGATCGATGCCCTGCCCGATGGAGACGAGCGGGCGCGGGCCGTCCGCCTGTACGCGCACGTGGCGGCGGCCGAGCACGTGTGGCTGTCGCGCCTGGAGGGTCGCACGCCGGCGCACCCCGTCTGGCCCGACCTCTCGCTCCCAGACGCGGAGACGCTCGCGGGCGACAGCATCGCGGTGCTGCGCCGGATCGCCGCGGGCGCGCAGGACGAATTGGAGCGCGTGGTGGAGTACCGCAACAGTGCCGGCCTGACTTTCCAGAACACGGTCGCCGAGATCCTGACGCACGTGGCGCTGCACGGGAGCTACCATCGCGGCCAGATCGCCGCGCTTACCCGTGCGGGCGGCGGCACTCCGGCGGCCACCGATTACATCGTGTACGCCCGCGACGGATGAAGTACCACGCGTGGCCTAGCTGACCTCACACAGAGCACGCGAAGATGAGGAGAAAGCCACGGAGGTTCTCTGTGGCGTTTTCTCGTGGAGCAGCATCTGCGCGAGTAGGCGCCTGGCTTCGGCGTCGTGCGGCATCAACTCGACGAGCATGCGCGTCAGGCGGATCGCCTCGCGGCGCAGGTCGCCGGCGGCATGCGCTTCATCGAACATCAGGCGCAGGACGTCGCGCACGGCCTCGGCACGCCCGGGCAGCAGGTGGGCGGCGGGGACGCTGAAGGCGAGGGGCGCGTTGCGTATCCTGTTCTTGGCTCGCACCAGGCGCTTCGACATCGTCATCTCGGAAACGCGGAACGCGCGCGCGATGGCGCTGGTGCTCAGTCCCGCGACCGCGCGCAGCGCCAGCGCCACGCCCGTCTCCCGCGGCAGCGCCGGATGGCAGCAGGCGAAGATCAGGCGCAGCCGGTCGTCGGGGATGGCATGCGGCTCCCAATCGTCGGGCGGGCTCGCGGGCTCGTCCAGGTGCCAGAGCCGCATCGCCTGCTCATGCTTGTCCTTGCCGAGTGCGTCGCGGCGGCGCCGGTCGATGGCGCGGTTGCGGGCCGTCGTGGTGAGCCAGGCGCCGGGGCGTCGCGGCACCCCATCCGCCGGCCAGCGCTCGATCGCCTTCGCGAACGCGTCCTGCGCGCACTCCTCCGCCAGGTCCCAATCGCCCGTGATGCGGTTGAGCGTCGCGACGATCTGGCTCCACTGCTCGCGAAACGCCACGGATACGGCGTCGGCCACGTCGTGCGCTGGCGTGAAAACTCGGACCGGATGCGCGGCGGGTGCGGGAAGCATCGGGAGTGAGTCGCGGGTGACACGTGAGGCCGCGCGGTAGCCGCGCCCGGTGTCATATCTAGTGACCAGGTGGCATCACGGCCAGCGCCAATCTGGCTACGCCGCACCAGTCCACTTTGCCATCACAAAACGGGAGATCGAAACATGGACGTCGTGAACCTCGCCGCGAAGCTGGCCAGCTTCACCGAGCACTGGCAGCCCCGCACGGTGGCCGAGTTCGACGGGCACGACGTGATGGTGGCCAGGCTGCACGGGGAGTTCGTGTGGCACAGGCACGACGACGCGGACGACTTCTTCCTGGTCCTCGAGGGGAATCTCGTCATCGAGATGCGGGACCGCAGCGTGTCGCTGGGGCCGGGAGAACTGTTCGTCGTGCCCAGGGGTGTGGAGCATCGCCCGGTGGCGCGGGAGGAGGTAAAGCTGCTGCTGATCGAGCCCACCGGCACCCCGAACACGGGAGACCCCGCCACGGCCGCCGTACGCCGCGTCATCTGAGGTCCGGCGGCACCTGATGTCCCTGGAGCGATGAGCCGCGTGCCCACCGGCCGCTGATTCCCAGCACGCACGCCCCAGCACGCTGGTATTGACTTTCGATACAACGAAACTTATTTGTATCGGAACCCGATACTACTTCCCGAGAGCCAAATGCCACCGCACGCATCCAACGACATCCTTCGAGGTACGCTCGACCTCCTGATCCTGAAGGCGCTTTCGCTGGAGCCCATGCACGGGTGGTCGATCGCACACCGCCTGGAGCAGCTCTCTGGCGATGCGCTGCGCGTGGGAGCGGGATCACTCTACCCGGCGCTCCAGCGCCTGGAAGAACGTGGGCTGCTGGCGAGTGAATGGGGCGTCACCGAGGAGAACCGCCGGGCCAAGTACTACAAGCTGACCACGGCTGGCCGCGGCGCACTCGGAGACGAGTCGCGGAGCTGGCAAGAGTACGTGCGGATGATGGACGCCATCCTGCGCACCACCTGATCGGGAGAGGGCCACATGGAGTGGATCACGCGATGGAGGAACCGGCTGCGGGTGCTCCTCCGCCGGGAAGAGGTGGAGCGCGAGCTGGAGGAGGAGTTCGCCTTCCACCTCGAGATGGAGACGCGGAACAACCTCCGCGCCGGGATGACCCCGGAAGCCGCGAGGCGGCAGGCGGCGCTGACCTTCGGCGCACGCGAGCGCTTCCGCGAAGAGGTGCGCGACGCGCGCTGGTTTGCGCCGGTGATCGGGCTGACGCCCGACGTAAAGCTCGCCCTGCGCATGCTGGCGAAGCACCCCGCGCTCTCCGTTACCGGCACGCTCGGGATGGCCGTCGGCGTCGCCATCGCGACGGGATTCTTCAGCTTCATGACGTTCTACTACTCGGTCCCCCCGCTCGACGAGGGCGACCGGATCGTCGCGCTCGACTACCTGGAAGCGGGGGGCGACGACTGCTTCTGCACGACCCTCTTCGACCTGGAAAGCTGGAGGGGGAGCCAACGGTCCGTGCTGCAGCTGTCCGCCTTCCGCGACGCCGATCGCTACCTGCACGTTCCGGGCGGCACGGCGGGTGGAGTACGGGCGGCGGAGATGACCGCGTCCGGATTCGACGTGGCGCGGGTGCAGCCCCTCCTCGGACGTCCGATCCTCGCGTCCGACGAGGTTGCGGGAGCCCCCCCGGTGCTGGTGATCGGGCACGACGAGTGGCGGCGGGACTTCGGCGCGGACCGTGGCGTCTTGGGACGCGAGGTGCGCCTCGACGGCAACCCGTACACCGTCGTGGGCGTGATGCCCGAGGGCTTCCGCTTTCCGTTCAACCACGGCTACTGGACGGCGCTCCGGAACGACCCCGCGCTCCGCGGCCCGGGCCAGGGCTCCCGGGTGACCATCTTCGGCCGGCTCGCCCCGGGGGTTCCCATGGCGGCCGCCGAAGCCGAGCTGAGGACGGTGAGCAAGGGGCTCGCGCCCGAGCTCCCCGCGGCGTACGCCACCTACCGCCCCATCGTCAGCCCGTACGCCCGCGCCGTGCTGGACGTGCACCAGTACCCGGCCTGGATCATCTGGACGATGCAGATCTTCGCGGCCCTCGTCCTGGCCGCGGTCGCGGTCACCGTGGCGGCGCTGGTCTACGCCCGCACGGCGTCTCGCCAGGCCGAGATCGCGGTCCGCACGGCGCTGGGCGCGACCCGCCAGCGCATCGTCACGCAGCTCTTCCTGGAGGCGCTCGCGCTCTCCTCGCTCGCAGCGGTGGCGGGGCTGCTGATCGCGAACGCCGGGTTCCGGCAGATCGTCGCCATGCACCCGGAAACCTTTCCGTACTGGATCGAGCCCGGCCTCCCGGCGTCCACCATCGCGTATGCCCTCGGTCTCGCCGTGCTCGCGGCCTTCATCGTCGGCATCATCCCCGCGCTGGCGGCCACCGGGCAGCGGCTGCAGTCCACGCTCCGCCAGATGGGCGGCGCCACCGGCATGCAGCTCGGGAGCACCTGGACGGCGCTCATCGTGATGCAGGTCGCGGTCGCGATGGCCGTGCTCCCGCCGGTGGTCGCGATCGCCTGGAACGGGTATCGGGCGTCGCGCGCCGAGCCCACCTTCCCGGTCGACGAGATGCTCGTCCTCGGGCTCGAGCGGGATGCGGCCCCGGGCGGGGCGGCGCTCGCCAGTCAGGCGGACGAAAGCTTCGCCGAAGCCCAGGCCGAGCTGATCCGCCGGATCGCCACGGAGCCGGGCGTGCTCGGCGTGACGTATGCCTCGGCGCCCCCGCGCTCCGGCAAGAGCGTGCGCATCGAGGTCGAGGGCGGGGTGACGGTGGCGGACGCGGCACCCGCCGTCGTGCTCTCCACCGGTATAGCGCCCAACTATTTCGCCGTGTTCGGCGCCCGGGTGCTCGCGGGGCGGCCGTTCGGGGCCGGCGACGCGCCCGGCGGCGGGGCCGCGGTCGTGAGCCGCTCCTTCGTCCGCCGTTTCCTGGGGGGCGGAGCGGCCCTCGGACGCCGGGTGCGCAGCACGCCGGCCGCCGCGGCCGACACCGTCCAGCCGGGCCCCTGGCTCGAGATCGTCGGGGTGGTGGACGATCTCTTCGTGAGCAGGGAGGCGGAGTTCCAGATGCCGGCCATCTATCTCCCGGCGGCGCTGGGGCCGGCGCCGGTGAGCGTCGCCGTCCGCGCGCGGGGGATCGACCCCGACGTCCTCGTCCCGGGGCTGTGGGAGATCGCCGCGGAAGTAGCGCCGGGGCGCCCGATGACCGTCGCCGGCCCAGTCGAGCTTCGCGGCGGCGACACCGCTGGCGGGGTTAGGTTCTGGGTCGTCCTGGTAAGTCTCGTGGCGCTGAGCGTGATCCTTCTCTCCGCCGCGGGGATCTCGGCGATGATGTCCTTCGCCGTCACACGCCGGTACCGCGAGATCGGCATCCGGTCCGCGCTCGGCGCAACGCGGCGCCAGGTGCTGCAGACCATCTTCTCGCGCTCCACGCGCCAGCTCGCGCTCGGGCTGGCCGTGGGAGTCGCCCTCATCACGTTGATCGAGCGACTCTCCGGCGGTGAGATCATGCGCGGCCAGCAACACGTGCTCGTGCCCAGCGTCGCGGCACTCGTGATCGCCGCCGCGCTCCTCGCCACTGCCGGCCCCGCGCGCCAGGTGCTCCGGGTCCGCCCGATGGAGGCGCTTCGACAGGAGTGATCGGGCAAGTCTCACGCGCGCCGCGGGCGGCGAGCCATCAGGCCGGTCGTGGCGCGCGGGTTCCAGGCGCGTGAGGAACTCACTATGTTCTCGTAGCCGGCACGGGGCGCCGGTACTTCATCAGCCACGCAAACGTGCGTTCGACTACCCAGCGCCGGGGGCGATTCTCGCTGCCCCGGCGCTGAAGCGTCGGCAGCTCCGGAACGACGGCAACCCAGGTCACCTTCGATGTCAGCGCAGAGCCAGAAACGGAGGGCACGGCGCGCGTCGCGGCACCCGACGCCGTTCATCGTGCTCGATCCGGGGCACCGCGATCCGCTTCACCGGCAGCTCTACAACGCCATCCGCACCGCGATCGTGAGCGGGCGCCTGCCGGCCGGCTCGCGGCTCCCTTCCACGCGCGCGCTGGCGACGGAGACGGGCGTGTCGCGCGTCACCGTGTCCGCCGCGTTCGACCAGCTGCGGGCGGAGGGGTACGTGGAGGCGCGCACGGGCTCGGGCACCTTCGTGCGCGAAGGGCTGCCGGACGATGCGCTGCACACCCGCCGCTCGCCGCTCCGGCGCACGTCGCCCGCGCCGCCCAGCACGGCATCGCACGTGGTCACCGCGCCCCCCAGGCGCCCGGAGGGGCCGACCGGCACGTCCGCGTTCCGCATCGGGCTGCCGGCGCTCGACCTGTTTCCGGTGGGGCTCTGGGCGCGAATCGCGGCGCGGCGCTGGCGAGCGGTGGCGGGCGAGGAGGCGGAGCGGCTTCTCGGGTACGGCTATCCGATGGGGTACGATCCGCTGCGCAAGGCCATCTCCGACTACGTGAACCTCTCGCGCGGCGTGCGGTGCGAGGCGCGCCAGGTGATCGTGACGTCAGGCGCGCAGCAGGCGCTCGACCTCGTCGCGCGTGTGCTCCTCAAGCCCGGCGAGGCGGCGTGGCTGGAGGACCCCGGCTACTTCGGCGCGCGCGAGACGCTGCGGGCGGCGGGCGCGGCCATCGTCCCCGTGCCGGTGGACGGCGACGGGCTCGACACCGCCGCGGGCGAGGCGCTGAACCCCGCGGCGCGCCTCGCCTACGTCTCGCCGTCGTACCAGTTCCCGCTCGGCGCCACCATGACGATGCAGCGGCGGCTGGCGCTGCTCGACTGGGCGGGACGCGCGGGCGCCTGGATCGTGGAGGACGACTACGACGGCGAGTTCAGGTACGTCGGCAGGCCCCTGGCATCGCTGCAGGGACTGGATGCGGAGCGGAGCGCCGCCGGCGGCGTGCCGGCCCGCGTGCTGTACGTGGGGACCTTCAGCAAGACCCTCTTCCCCTCCCTGCGGCTGGGCTACGTGATCGTACCCGAAGCGCTCGTGGACACCTTTGCCGCGGCCAAGGCGGCGGCGGACCGGCACACCGCGACCGTGGAGCAGGCGGTGCTCGCCGACTTCATCGAGGAGGGGCACTACACCCGGCACGTGCGCCGCATGCGCCTCGTGTACGCCTCCCGCCAGGCGACGCTGATCGCCGCCGCTGCCACGCACCTCTCCCGCTGGCTCGACCTGCGCCCCGCCGCGGCCGGGATGCACCTCGTCGGCTGGCTCCGCCCGGACGTGCCCGGCGGCGTCACCGACGAAGAGCTGTCGGATGCCGCGAACGCCGCCGGAGTGTTCGTCACGCCGCTCTCGTCCTACCGCACGCCAGCTCTCCATGGCGACGAACATCCCGCCCCGCCGGGAGGTCTCGTCTTCGGCTACGCGGGATGCTCGGACGCGATGATCTGGGATGGCGCGCGGCGGCTCGGGCGCGCGATCGAGGGGCACCTGGAGCGCCGGTCCGCCACGCGAGCCTGAGCGACGCGGCACGCCTGTCCGTCCACGCGCCGCCCATTCGTCGGTGTGGCAGAGACCCGCTCCAGAGCCCCCACCCGGAACCCTCCATGACAACACAATCAGTGGCCGTACCGTTGGCCCCCACGATACCGGCCGCGCGGGTGCGGCATCGGGTCGACTCGGTGGACGTGGTCCGCGGCGTGATCATGATCCTCATGGCGCTCGACCACACGCGCGACTTCTTTGGCGGCGCGTCCATCAACCCGACGGACCTGGCCACGACCACGCCGCAGCTCTTCTTCACGCGCTGGATCACGCACTTCTGCGCGCCGGTCTTCTGCCTCCTCACCGGGACCGCGGCGTACCTGGCGCGCCGCAACCGCACGACTTCACAGCTCTCGGGCTTCCTGTTCACGCGCGGCCTGTGGCTGGTGTTCCTGGAGCTGACGATCAGCCGCTTCCTATGGCAGTTCAACGTCGACTACAAGGTGACCATCATCACGGTGCTGTGGGCGCTCGGGTGGTCGATGGTGGTGCTGGCGGCGCTGG
>DASVTZ010000198.1 GCA_036387335.1 Longimicrobium sp. | reverse complement strand
AGCGGGCTCACACAGAGACACAGAGCCACAGAGAGAACCGCTAAGAGGTTTTCTCTGTGGCTTTCTGTTCCTTCTGTGCCCTCTGTGTGAGGCTTTTGCTGTAGTTCTCTCTCTGCGTCTCCGCGCCTCCGCGTGAGATTGCTTTTACGAGGCGTGCGTCGCGCAGTTCTCGTCGATGATGTACTGGGTGGCGCGGGGGAAGTCGGTGCGCGGGAGGCGCACCTGCACGAGAACCGGGCCGCGGTTGGCCGGATGCGCGGGGTCGCGAAGGTGGCGGAGGACCTCGTCCAGGGCCGCGTGCGTGGCGACCTCGAAGCCGGTCATAGGCGCCTCGGGGGTGGAGAAGACTTCCGCGAGGCGGCTGTAGCTCCAGGGATGGAGGACGTTGTAGAAGCTGGCCTCATCGCCGGAGCCCTCCGAGTAGAAGCAGGGGTGCACCAGCATCTGCTCGATGCCGTAGAACGCCTCGTTGTCCAGCACGAAGATGACCGAGTCGTGGCGCAGACGGGTCTGCGTGGAGAGCTCCTGACAGGTCTCCTGGAACGATCCGTCGCCCACGAACACCAGGTGCCGCTTCTCGGGGCGCGCGGCCTTGATCCCCGTAACCGCGCCGACCGAGTAGCCGATCGCCAGCCACGCGCCCTGGCAGAAGAAGGTGCCCGGCTCCGGCATCTTCAGGTTCTGCGATCCGAGCAGCGAGAATCCCGCGTCCGAGACGACGGCGTAGGGCGAAGTTCCGTGCCGGGTGGCTTCGTCCATGAACGCGCTGATCCGCTGGAAGAAGCTGTCGTAGGTGAGCGGCGCATCCTCCTCCGCGTGCTTCGAGAGCATGGCGACGAAGGCGGGCTGCGATGCCTCGGCGTCCTGGTAGTAGTCGGCCGTGTACTCGCGGGCGCCCTTGGAAGCGACCAGCGCGTCGCGCAGGGCGGTGATGAACTCGCCCAGCTTGACGTCCGGGAAGTAGCGCGGGCCCACGCTGACGCCCTGGTGCACGGCCATGATCCAGTCGTCGCCCACGGAGCGGGTGCCGCCCAGGTTCTTGGAGGTCTGCCAGGAGCCGAGGCCGATGCGGCACTTCGCCACCTCCTTGAAGACCTCGCGCACCTCGGGCAGGCTCGCCTTGCCGTTGTAGACGCCGTGGAAGAGCGGGTGATCCTCCGACACGACGGACTTGCCGCCGATGGTGGTGCAGAAGGGGATCCCCGTCGCGTCCACCAGCGACTCGAACTCCTCGCGCAGCCCGAACCGCCCGATCTCCTCGCCGCCCCACAGGATCGGCGAGCCCAGCCGATCGATCAGCTCCACCGCGGCCCTCACCGCATCGGCGAGCATGCGGCGGTTGGCGGCGGTCGTGGGGCGCTCGCGTGCTTCGATGCGGCCCACCGGCGCGTCGCACTCCCCCGACCACACGTTCTCCCACACTTCCAGGTAGACCGGCCTGCGCTCGGTGAGGCAGGCGGAGAGGGCGCAGTCGATCTGCACCGGCGCCATGCGGCTGCTGGTGATGACCTGCGCGTCCACCGTCACCTGGCGGAAGGCGTCCACGTTGGCGCGCGTCACCGGGCTCATGTGCGAGGTGAGGAGGCCGACGGCGCGGAGGTTCAGCCACTGCTCGTACGTGGGCGCGCCGGTGATGACGATGAGCGGGATCTCCTCCACGTACGCGCCGCCCGCGGGCTGCAGCACGCTGAGCGCCCCCACGCCGTACGTCACCGCCACCGCGCCCACGCCGCGCACCCGCGCGTACCCCTCGGCCGCGTACCCGGCGTTGATCTCGTTGCAGTTGCCCACCCACTTCACCTTGGCCGCGACCACTTCGGGCAGAAAGGGCCCCAGGTGGTTCCCCGGCACCCCGAACAGGTGCCCGATCCCCAGCTCCGCCAGCCGCGCCGCCAGGTAGCGCGCCACCGTCCACCCGCCCGCGGGCTCGCTCATCGCGCCACCTCCGCCCCGTTCACTTCCAGCGCCGCGCGGATGGCGGACTCGATGGCGCCCTCCACCCAGGCGTGCTTCAGCGAGGTGTGCTCCCCCGCGAAGTGCACCGGCCCCTCCGGCGTCGGGATGCTGGGATGGAACTGCGTGAGCTGCCCCGGCGTGAACACCGCCGCCTCGCCGAAGGCGTAGCGGTTGCGCAGCCAGCTCTGCGTCTGCCCCTTGCCGGTGTAGAACACCTCGATGCGCGCCCCGTGGATCGACTGCAGCCCGCGAATCGCGAAGGCGTAGCGCTCGTCGTCGGACATGGAGTCCCAGCGCGCCGCGTCGTCCGCCCAGCTGTAGCTCGCGAGCACCACGCCGCCGTCGCTCCCCTCCACCCGGTGCGACGGGTAGTAGATGAAGCGGTTGGGGTTGTCCGTGATGGTGCCGCCGCCAAAGACGTGCGTCGCCTCCCGCTGCCGCGGGTTCTGGTGGCGCAGCTCGGCGTAGAACGCTTTCTCCCGACCGGGGATGCGCGTCTCGTCCACCCCGGGATCGGCGCCCAGCAGCGCGGACGAGCCCTGCCCCTCGCCGCCGGCCTCGAAGTGCTCGTACAGCCCGGGCCTGATGGCGTCCAGCTCGCGCTTCCAGTCCTCCTCGGTGAACTCCCACCAGCGGCGGCTGAACTCCAGCAGCACCTTGGTGGCCGAGTCGTAGTGCAGCTCGATGATGGCGCGGCGCTTCTTGTAGCTGAAGAGCGGGTCCACGATCACGTGGCGCAGGCTCGAGAAGGGGATGGTGACGATCGCCACGTCCGCGGTGAACTCCTCGAACACCGGCTTCTTCCCCGATGCCCCGCCGCGGTCCTCGTCGGCCTCCTCGCCCACGCATTTGATCCACACCGCCGGGCCGTCGGGGCCCACGTGCACGCACTGGTTGCAGTCGCGGTCCGGGTGCCAGTACTCCATCTGCACCAGCCGCTGACCCATGCGGATCTCGTCGCGCAGAAAGGCGAGGAAGGCGTACGGCAGCCGCCAGTTCCCCCCCGGGATCTCCCAGTACGTCGCGTCCGGCCGGATGTCGCTGCGGCCCAGAAAGGTGTGGAAGAAGGAGAGCGGGAGCCGCGACGTCAGGTTCTCGATCGTCCCCACGGCCTCGATCGTTTCGTCGCTGAACCCCGCGACCTCCTTGAGGAAGCCCCACATGGAGTACGGATCGAAGTCGTAGATCACCCGCGCCCATCCCTCCACCCACTCCGCGAACGGCTTGGGGACGCGCTTCTTTTCCTCCACCTTCGTCGAGTAGTAGTCGCGCACGAAGTTGAGCGAGTCGTTCACGAGGTTCCCCATCGTCTTCCCCGCCTGCTCCGCGGGCACCCCGAACCCCTCGTTGATCTCGCGTGGGCCCTTGTTGTAGTCCGACCTCCTCACCTGCTGTCCGTTGGTGCGCAGCCAGGCGTTGTAGCGCTGCGTCGGGAAGCGGTAGTCGGGGCTGTCCGGCCCGTTGCGCCACTCGCCGCTCCCATCGAACGGGGTATAGAGGACGGGCGGCACGCGCACGCCCGGCTGCGGCTCCACCGGCCCCTCGACGTCGATGTTGAAAAAGGGCCGGCGCGGAAGCCCCAGCTTGTCGATCAGCGCGAGCACCAGCGGGTGGAAGTCGGGGAGGCGCATGGCCCCCGCCTCCGCGTACTGCTTGCGGTCGACGAACGGCGCGCCGAGGTCCGGGCGCCACTGGTCCCGCCGAAAGGTCTTGAGCCGCCCGCCGATCCGGTTGCCGTTGGCCTCCACGATGGTGACCTGGTGCCCCGCGTTCTTGAGGAGCCACCCCGCCACAAGCCCCGCGATCCCCGCCCCCACGATCAGCACCTTCTTCGGCGGCCCGCCCGGCGGCAGCCCTTTTTCGATGAGGATCTCGAGGTACTCCTTGACCAGGTCGCGGTCGCCCTCGCCCACCATCAGCAGGGTGCGGGCGAGCTGCATGCAGGTCTCCCACCGCGCCTCGTCGCGCGGCGGCGTGCTGTCGTTCTGTGTCATGGGAAGGCGAGTCGGAGGGAATCGGCGGGATCTACATCTCTACACTACGCGCATGCGCTCCGCCGCGCCATCATTCCGAAAAGAACGGCAGTCTCACGCGGAGACACGGAGGCACGGAGAGAACTTCGCGTGCTCTCGTCCGCGTCTCCGCGTCTCCGCGTGAGGCCCAACAGACCCCGACCGCAGAACGACGGCCTCCTGATGTTAGCCGCCGCCCGCCTCCGCCAGCATCTGCTCCAGGCGCTCGACGAGGCCGCGTACCTGCTCACGATACTCCCGGTCGTCGTGGAGCCGCCTGGGATCGAGGTGCGCGTTCAGGCGCAGGGTGCCGCCGCGCGCAGCCGACCAGCGGATGGGTGAGGGAGTGGCATCGGCGGCCTGCGCGGCGCCGGCGACGACGGAGCGGGCCATGGCGCGGAGCCTCGCCACGCGCTCGGGGAGCGGCTTGGAGGAGGTGTCGCGGAAGACGGCGGTGCCCATGCGCGGGTGGCGGGCGAGGGCTGCGCGCTCCTCCTCCGTCATCTGCGCCAGCGCTTCGCCACCCTTGGTCATCCAGCTCACGTAGCCGGGGCTCTTCCCCGCGCGCGCGGCGAGCACCGCCTGCGTGTGCCCGAAGCCGTGATGCGCGCGGTAGTACGCCAGGCACGCGTCCATCACAGACATCGCGCGGCGCGACTCGTTCTCCGCGATCTGCTGGAGGAAGGCTTCCTCCTCGCTGATGGGGCCCAGGTCGCGCACCGTGACCGTGCGCAGTCCGGCGAGCCGGGCAGCGTGCAGGCGGCGGCGCCCGTACACCAGCACGAAGCGCGGCGCCACCGGCGGCCCCACGCGCCGCACCCCGATCGCACCCGGCACGTCGCCGTCGATGCGGATGGAGCCCGCCAGGTCCGCGAGCTCGTCCTCGCTCTCCACCTCACGGACGTACGCGCCCTCCTCCTCGATCTGCGCGATGGGGAGCGTGAGGTGGTTCTTGGCGCGCGTGGCGCCGTCCACCACCGCCGCCGGGTGCGACGTGGCCATGCCGGCGAGCTGGCTGGACACCTGGGTGAAGGCGGCGCGCTGCTTCGACAGGTCCAGCGCCGGACGCGAGGCCTTGCTCATGCCGCCACCTCCATCTCCAGCCCGATCCCGAGCTGCTCGCCGTCGAAGCGCGGTGCGGCGCCACGAGCCTCGATCCCCACGCGTTCCATCCATTCCGCCGCCACCTCGCGGAAGAGGGGGGCGGCCGGCGTGCTCACCCGGTACAGGCGCTCGTACAGCTCCACCGGCATCCGC
>DASVTZ010000197.1 GCA_036387335.1 Longimicrobium sp. | reverse complement strand
GTTGGCGACGTCGATGATCCCGTTGTTGTTGATGCCGTACGAGCTCTGCGGGTGGCGCAGGATGTTGTTCTGGTTGGTGTAGCTGTCCACGCCGATGTTGGAGCGGATGCTGCCCCACGAGAACGGCGTCAGCGTGAACCCCAGGTTCCCGATGATGCGGTTGTTCCGCGAGCTGAGATGGTTCTTGTTGACGTTGAAGTACGGGTTGTCCACTTCCGCGCTCGCCAGGAGCTGCGTGATCCCCGTAAGCCCCGTGGTCGCCTGCCGGCGCGCGCCCGTGGGGGTGAGGTACTGGCTCGCGTCGTCGAAGCTCGGCCAGGTGAGCAGCCCCAGCAGCGGCCCGCCCAGCCCCTTGAAGGCCTGGTCGTTCGCCACGTTGATGTACTGCATCGACAGGTCGACGTTGATGAAGCGGTTGACCTGCGCCTGCGAAGCGCCCGTCAGGTTGATGCGGTCGTAGCGCGTGCCCGGCACCACGCCGTCCTGGCGCGTGAGCCCGCCGGAGAGGCGGTAGTTGATCTTGCTGTCCGCGGCGGCGCCGCTGAACGCCAGATTGTGCTTCTGCGTGAGCGCCGTCTCAAAGAACCCGTCCACGTTGTCGTAGAGCCGGGTGTTCGCCGGGTACGGCGAGCCGAAGTACGCCAGCGACGCGGAGCCCGCGGTGCCGGGGTTGAGGACGCCGCTCGGCCCGTACACCGTCTGGATCTCGGGGCGGGTGCGGGTGTTCTCCACCCGGAAGCTGTTGCTGTACTCGATCTGGCCCCGCCCGCTGCGGCCGCGCTTCGTGGTGATGACGATGGCGCCGTTGGCCGCGTCGATCCCGTAGAGCGCCGAAGCCTCGGGCCCCTTGAGCACGGTGATCGACTCGATGTCCTCGGGGTTGATGTCGGCCGCGCGGTTGGTGAAGTCGACGCCGCGGTTGTTGAACGCGGTGGTCGAGCCCGGCGCGTCCGACGCGAGGGCCGACGTGTTCATCGTCTTGTTGTCCAGCGGAAGGCCGTCGACGATGAAGAGCGGCTGGTTGCTGCTGCTCAGCGAGCTGACGCCGCGGATGGTGATGGAGGTGGAAGCACCCGGGACGCCCGAGGTGCTGTTCACCTCCACGCCCGCGATGCGCCCCTGCAGCGCGTTCACGAAGTTCTCGCGCTGGGTCTGCGCGATCTCCGTCCCGCGCACCGTCTGCTGGGCGGTGGCGACGGCGCGCTGCGGAGTGGTACGGCCCAGCGCCGTCACCACCACGGCGTCGAGCGCGACCGCCGAGGCACCCAGCGTGAAGTTGACCGTGGCCGCCTCGCCGGCGGCGACCTGCGCGGTCTGCTCGCTGGTGGCGTGGCCGATGATGGAGGCGCGCACGCGCTGCGAGCCCGCGGGTACGTTGCCGAGCGTGTACTCGCCGCTGGCCGAGGTGACGGTGCGGGCCGCCGTGTTGGCGACGGACACCTGCGCCCCGCTCAGGGGCCGGTTGGTGCCTGCCTCCACGACTCTGCCCCGGATGGTGCCGGTCGCCTGCGCGGCGAGTGGATCGGGCGACATCCCGAGCCCCGCCGCGAGCGCGGCGAAGAGCAGGATCGTCATCGCACGAACTTTGTAGATCATCCTTTTGCTCCTGATGGGATGCACTGTCTGATGAGATTGGACAACGGGAGACGGCACGGACTCAGCGGACGAGCGAGATCTCATCTCCTCCTGCGGGCGGTGAGGTGACGGGCGGAACCCGGCTCTGGGTGCGGAAACGGGAGTTACGACTAACTCCTTGTCCTGCGGCGAGATGGGGACGGCTGTACGACAGGGTTGCCTGGTAATGGGAGGCTAATGTACACCATGTAACCTCCCCCCCGCAAGAATGACAATATCCGTCTTTCCGCGCGCTTCCCTTACTCGATACGGAAGGCGCCACCGCGCGCTCAACCGTGACGGAATGCGGAGACGCGGAAGCGCTCCCTCTGCGCCTCCGCGTCTCCGCGTGAGCCCTGCTGTTCCCCCGCGCCGTCGTTCAGAACCGCACGTCCAGCCGCGTGGTGAGGGTGCGCGGCAGCGGCTGCGTGAACGATTCGGCGAACAGGATGGGGTGCTGCGCGGAGGCGTTGGTCTCCGGGTCCAGCCCGCTGTACGACGTCCAGGTCGCCAGGTTGCGGCCCGCCAAGGTGATCTCCGCCTCGCGCCCGCCAAAGCGCCGCGCCCAGCGCTCCGGGATCGACAGCGTCACGGCGGCCTCGCGCAGGCGCGTGAAGGAGGCGTCCTCCACGTAGGTGTAGCCGGGTACCAGGCCGTACGCCACCACCCGCGCCTGGTCCGCGAGCGGTGTGGAGGGATCGAAGGCGGCCTGGCAGGTGAGCAGGAAGCCGCTGCACCGCTGGCGGTCGAGCTGGTTGGCGCGGCGCATCCCGCCCTGGTGGTCCAGCAGCGCGGAGAACTCCACCGCGCGCCACTCGATCCGCCCCTGCACTCCCAGCATCCGCGTGGGGTCCACCGGTCCCAGGTACTCCGCCTCGCCGTACTGTATCTCGCACGCCGGCTGGTTGCCGGTGTTGGCGCATCCCACCCTGCTGATGATCCCGTCGTTGTTGCGGTCCTGGAAGGAGGTGATCCGCGGTCCGAAGAAGGAGCCCACCGGGTTGCCGTCCGTGCTCACCTGTCCGGCTCCGTGCAGGATGCGGGGGCCATCGTAGTCCTCCAGGCGGTTGCGGTTCAGCGCCCCCGTCGCCACCAGCTCCCAGAAGAACGGCGCATGAGCCGGCGAATGAACCCTCAACTGCGCCTCGACTCCACGGTTCACCACGCGCCCCGAGTTGAAGATGCGGGGGCCGAACGCCACGGTCGTGACCGCGAGCACGTCCTCCGCCCGCCGGCCGTAGCCTGTGAGCGACAGGGCCACCCGCCCGCCCAGGAGATCCGCGTCGGCCCCGCCCTCCAGCTCCGTGTGGCGCTGCGGACCGATGCGGTCCTCGTCGCTGCACCCTCCCGGGGGGCAGAGCGGGATGACCCCCGCGGCGGCGAACGCGTTTTCCGGGTCCTGCTCGGTGCGGCCGTACGCGGCGCGAAGCCGCAGCCTGTCCAGCCACCCGAAGCGCTCGACGGGCACCTCCCAGGCGGCGCTCGCGGCCTCCGAGAAGACCGGCTCCGACAGCGTCAGCGGCTCGTCGCGGCGCACCGAGAGCGACGCGACGACGCGGTTCCAGCTCAGCTCCTGCCGCGCGAAGAACGCGGTCGAGCGGCTGCGCCTCGACGTCTCCTCGGCCGAGAACGCGCCGCCGCTGGACCGGGCCTCCTCCAGCGTATGCATCCGCTTCGACCACCGCTCCGCGCCGAGAGTGGTGGAGAGCTGGAGCTCGTCGGCCAGCGTGTACTCGGCCCGGGCGAAGACGTCCGCGTTGCGCCGGGTACGCTCGGTCTCCAGCGTCTGCGACTCGAGCCTGAACCGTGGATCCTCGTAGTGTGCGTGGGGCACCTCCTCCGCCGCCACGTCGTCGATCCCGTACCGCCCGCCGACCCTGAGCCACGAAAGCGCGTCCCAGCGGACGGAGGCCACGGCGAGGGTGCGCCGCGCGTGCTGCGTTACACCCAGGGTGTCGCGCTCCGCCTGGGTGAAATCGGCGTAGCCACGCCGCACCGGGTCGTCGAAGGGGTTGCCGCCAAGCCCGTTGAAGAGGTTGCCGTACAGCGTGGCGCCCTCTTCCGGCAGCTCCAGCGTGTTGCGCAGGTGCATAGCGGAGCCGGTCATCTCCACCCCGTTGACGGGCCATAGCGTGAACGAGCCGCGCGCCCCCGTCCGCTCGCGCGAGTCGCGGCGCAGCACGCCCAGGTCGCGCTCGGCGCTGCCCCCGGCCGAGTACTCCAGCGGGCCCACACTGCCTGCCACGGAGCCGCCCACGCGCCGCGTGCCGCCCGTGCGAAAGGGGCTCGCCTCCTCCAGCGGGTTGAACGAGAGGAGCGAGTCGCCGCGGGGGGTGCACCGGCCGAAAGCCTGCATGTTCAGCGAGCAGGCCGTGGTGCGCGTGCCGTCGCTGCCGAGTCCCACGCGCCCGAAGTTGGCGGGGTAGGACGTCACGTCGCTCCTCGTCCCGGCCTCGGCGAAGCCGCGGAAGCGCGGGCGCCCCGTCATGCCGCGCCGCGTGAACACCTCCACCACCCCGTTCACCCCCTCGGGCCCGTAGCGCGCAACGGCGATGGGCCCGGAGAGCACCTCCACCCGCTCCACGTCGTCGGGGATGAAGTCGTCGACCCGCGAGGGTGCCTGATCGACCCCGGCGAGGAGGTCGTTGGGCTCGCTCACCGCGCGCACCCCGTCCACCACCACCAGCGGCTCGCCGGGGACGAGGATGCCGGAGGCGCCGCGCAGCCGCAGCCGCGACCCGGAGGCCACGGCGCCGCTTCCGGGGCGCACCTGCAGCCCCGGCACCTGTGCCGCCAGCAGCTCGGGAATCGTCTTCGCCGCGGCCAGCCGCGCGGCGCCGGGCACCACCGTGTCGCGGCGCGCCGTCATGCTGTCGGTCTGGCCCTGCGCGGCGGGAGCGAAAAGGGCGAGCGAGAGGAAAGCGGGAAAGAGCGATTTCATCGGAATCGTAAAGGCTGAAAACGGGTCTCACGCGGAGACGCGGAGACGCGGAGACGCGGGGAGAACAACGACTGAATGGCTCACACAGAGACACAGAAACACAGAGGAAGACAATGGAAGTTCTCTCTGTGTCTCTGTGTCTCTGTGTGAGATTGTTCTTTCTCTGCGTCTCCGCGTCTCCGCGTGAGATTGCTGTTGTCTAGAGCTTCCAGATGCGCTTGGCGTACTCGCGCACCGAGCGGTCGCTGCTGAAGAAGCCGCAGCGGGCCACGTTCAGGATCGCCATGCGCGTCCAGCGCTCGGGATCGCGGAAAGCGGTGTCGACCTCGACCTGCGCGGCCAGGTAGGAGTCGAAGTCGGCGAGCAGCATGTACTCGTCGTGGTTCAGGAGGCTGTCCACCAGCGGGCGGAAGCGGCCCGGCTCGTCGGGCGAGAGCTCGCCGCTGGCGATGAACTCCAGTACGCGCCGCAGCCGGGGGCTCTTCTCCACCTCGGCGCGCGGGTTGTAGCCCTCCGCCTTGCGCCGCCCCACCTCCTCGGCGGTCAGGCCGAAGATGAAGATGTTGTCGCGCCCCACCGCCTCCGCGATCTCCACCACGGCGCCGTCCAGCGTGCCGATGGTGAGGGCGCCGTTCAGCGCGAACTTCATGTTCCCCGTCCCCGACGCCTCGAAGCCGGCGGTGGAGATCTGCTCCGAGAGGTCGCTCCCCGGGAAGATGCACTCCGCCAGCGACACGCGGTAATCGGGGATGAACGCCACCTGCAGCACCTTGCTCACCCGCGCGTCGGCATTCACGCGGCCGGCGAGCGCGCTGATGAGCTGGATGATCAGCTTCGCCGTCCAGTAGGTGGGCGCCGCCTTGCCGCCAAAGAGCACCGCGCGCGGCACCGCGTCGGGCCGGTCCGCGTCGCGAAGCTGAAGGTACTCGTCGGCCACGCGCAGGGCGTTCAGAAGCTGGCGCTTGTACTCGTGCATGCGTTTGACGTGCACGTCCATCAGCGCGAGCGGGTCGATCCGCACCCCCGCCTCCTTCATCACCAGCTCGGCCAGCCGCACCCGGTTGCGCGCCTTGGCCGTGCGCCACTGCGCGCGGAACTCCGCGTCGTCGGCGAACGGCTCCAGCGCGGAGAGCTGAGGCAGGTCGGTGACCCATCCGTCGCCGATGGCGCCCGAGATCAGCCGCGACTCGCCGGGGTTGGCCTTCAGCAGCCAGCGCCGCTGCGTGACGCCGTTGGTCACCGAGGTGAAGCGGTCGGGCCACAGCTCGGCGAAGTCGCGGAAGATGCGCTCCTGCAGGATCTGCGTGTGCAGCTCGGCCACGCCGTTCACCGTGTGGCTCCCCACGATGGCCAGGTGCGCCATCTTCACCAGCCCGCCGGAAAGGATCGCCATGCGCTCCTCCCGGCCCGGGTCCGCCGAGAACGTTTCGCGCACGCGGTTGCGGAAGCGGCGGTCGATCTCGCGCACGATCTCCAGGTGGCGCGGAAGGAGCCGGCCGAAGAGATCCTCGCTCCACGTCTCCAGCGCCTCGGGGAGCACCGTGTGGTTGGTGTACGCGAACGTCTGGCGCGCGATGTCGAACGACCTGTCCCACTCCATCCCGTGCTCGTCCATCAGGAGCCGCATCAGCTCGGGGATGGCGACGGCGGGGTGGGTGTCGTTGAGCTGAACCTGCACCTTGTCCACGAAGTCCGTGAAGGTGCGGCGCTCGGTGAGGTAGCGCGCCAGGATGTCCTGGAGCGTGGCGGAGACGAAGAAGTACTGCTGCTTCAGCCGCAGCTCCTTCCCCTGCCCCGTGTCGTCGGGCGGGTAGAGGACCTTGGAGATCGTCTCCGTCTGCGTCTTGGCCTCCACCGCCGCGATGTAGTTGCCGCGGATGAAGTCCTCCAGGTCGAACTCCTCGGTCGCCTTGGCGGACCAGAGGCGCAGCGTGTTCACCGTGCCGTTGCGATAGCCGGGGATGGGGGTGTCGTACGCCATCGCCAGCACGTCCTGCGTCTCCACCCAGCGGAAGTGGACGCGGCCCTCGGCATCCTTTTCACCCAGCACGCGACCGTAGAACTTCACCGGGTAGGTGCGGTCGGGGCGGGCGATCTCCCAGGGATTGTCGTCGCGCAGCCAGTTGTCCGCCTTCTCCACCTGCCGCCCGCCCACGATCGCCTGCTTGAAGATGCCGTGCTGGTAGCGGATCCCGTAGCCGTAGCCGGGAAGCTCCAGCGTGGCCATGGAGTCCAGGTAGCAGGCGGCGAGGCGCCCCAGGCCGCCGTTCCCCAGGCCGGCGTCGGGCTCCACATCCTCGAGCTCCTCCACGCGGTAGCCCACCTCCTCCAGCGCCTCGGCGGCGGCGTCCTCCATCCCCAGGTTCAGCAGGGCGTTGCCAAAGGTGCGCCCCATCAGGAACTCGAGCGACAGGTAATAGACGCGCTTGGCGTTCTCGCTGTGGTAGCGGGCCTGCGTGTCCGCCCAGTGCCCCGCCATGCGGTCGCGCAGCGTCCACGCGGCGCTCATGTACACGTCGCGCTCGGTGGCCGAGCCGCGATCGCGGGCCAGGGTATACTTGATGTGGTCGTCGATGGCCCGCTTGAGCGCATCCACACGCGTCGTGCGGCGCCCCGCGTCCAGGACCGTAGATTCTGACATGTAAGCAGATACTCGTTCAGGTGGGAACCGCGATCTCACGCGGAGACGCGGAGGCGCGGAAGAGGGCTCTCTCTGCGCCTCCGCGTCTCCGCGTGAGCCCTGCTGTTCGAGCGCTTCGACCGGCGCCGGCATGCGAGGCCGCGGGAGGGTGCCGCAAAGCTACCCATCCCCGTCCGCCTGGGGAAGTGCCGCCTGGCGGTCCGCGGCGCGGCGCGATGGGAGCGAGAGAAGGAAGCGCGACCCCGCGGGCCGGTCGAACTCCGCCCACGCCCGCCCGCCGAGCGCCTCGGCCGTCTCGCGCACGATGCTCAGCCCCAGCCCGGTACCCTCGATGCCGGTCACCGTTTCGCCGTGCGCGCGAAAGAAGCGGGTGAAGAGCTCGCCGCGCATCTCCGGCGGCACGCCCAGCCCGTTGTCCTCCACCTCCACCACCAGCTCGCCGCCCGGCGCCAGAGTCCCGCCGATGCGCACCCAGCGCGGGGCGGCCGCGGGGTCGGAGTACTTGATGGCGTTGGACAGGTAGTTGGTGAGCGCCAGCTCCACCGCCGCCGCGTTGACCTCCACCTGCGGCATCTCGGGATCGATGCGCACCTCCACCCCCGCCGACTGCGCCATCTCGCGGAGCTGCCGCGCCACCTCGGCCACCACGCTGGGGAGCACCACGTTGCGCTGGCGGCGCATCCCCGGGTCCATCCGCGAGAGCTCGATGAGGTTCTCCAGCGCGCCCTGCATGGCCTGCGCGTTCTCCACCACGATGCGCGCGAAGCGATCCCGCCGCGCCGGGTCGGCCGAGATGTCGGGGTCGGCCAGGAGCTGCCCCGCGCCCAGCACGGCGCCGATGCGGTTCTTGAGCTCGTGCGACACCATGCGGTTGAAGCCGCGCAGCCGCTCCTCGCGCTCGTTCACCCGCTCGGCGGCCAGGCGCAGGTAGTGGGTGGTGGTCACCTGCTGGATGACGGCGATGGCGCGGAAGAGGCGGTGCGCGCACGCCAGCAGCTCGGGGCGCGTGCACTCCTCGTGTATGCCGCCCACGGTGCGCACCAGGAAGGAGAAGAGCACGCCGCCCAGGATCTCGTACTCCTTGAGGATCTGGTGCGCGTCGAAGCCCTGCGAGTAGCGCAGCTCCCCCAGCTCGATGGCCTTGGCCGTGACGGGCCCGTCGGCGCTGATCTCGTCCGCGGGGTCTTCCATGTAGTCCGCGATGCGGTCCATCAGCAGCGGGACGTGGTTCAGCAGGTCGTCGGTGGGAAAAACGTGGTTGGGATCGATCTCCACGCGCGCCACGATCCGCTCCAGCCAACGCCGCGTGAGGTCCTCGCGGGCCTCGCGCATCCGCCCGGCGAGCGCCGCGGCGAGCCTGCAGTTGATGTTGATCTCCATCGCGCCCGCGGCTCGCCTCAAGAGAGTAAGGTGGATCTCTCCAAGCATTTTGCACGCCACGGGCCGCGCCGCTTTCCGCATCGCAACGGCCTGGCTCACGCGGAGTGCGCGCGATCCCATTTCCCCGCGCGCATCCGCCGCGTACGTTGCGTGGACCCCGCATCGCCCCACGCAACCCGGCCGCGCCTCATGCTCGCACGCACCCTCGCGCCCCTCCTCCTGCTGGCCGCCTGCGCACCCGCGGCGCCACGCCCCGTCGCCCACGCCGCGCTGGAGGCGGAGGTGCGCGACATCATCCGCCGCGCCGCCGGCGACACCGCCGAGGTCTCCGTCGCCTTCCGCGACCTCGCCACGGGCGACTCGCTCGTGATCGACGCGCACAAGACGATGCACGCGGCCAGCACCATGAAGGTACCCGTGATGCTGGAGCTCTTTCGCCGCGCCGACGCCGGCGAGCTGCGCATGGACGAGCCCGTACCGGTCGTCAACGAGTTCCGCAGCATCGCGGACGGCAGCACCTACACCCTCAGCGCCTCGGATGACGGCGACACCACGCTCTACCGGCGAGTGGGCCAGCGCGTGCCCGTTCGCGAGCTGGTGGAGCGGATGATCACGCGCTCCAGCAACCTGGCCACCAACCTCCTCATCGACCGCGCCGACCCGCGCCGCATCGCCACCACCCTGGCCGGGCTGGGCGCGAGCGAGGTGAAGGTGCTGCGCGGCGTGGAGGACGGCCCCGCCTTCCGCGCGGGGATGAACAACGCCACCACCGCGTACGGCCTGATGCGCGTGATGGAGGCGATCGCCGGCGGCCGTGCCGCGTCGCGCGCCTCCACCGACGAGATGCTGGCGATCCTGGGACGGCAGGAGTTCCGCGAGATGATCCCGGCCGGGCTGCCGTCGGGTGTGCGCTCCGCCAACAAGACGGGGAACATCACGCGCATCGCCCACGACGCCGCCATCGTCTTCCCCGACGACCGCGCGCCCTACGTGCTGGTCGTCCTCACCCGCGGCTTCGTCCGCGACAGCGTCGCCGCAGCCACCGGCCGAGACATCTCCGCCGCCGTCTACCGTCACGTCGTGCGGCGCTGAGCCTCATTCGTCCGACGCGGGGCGCACGGACTCGATCCGCTCCCCCTCTCGCACGCGCGCGCGACCGCTGTTCATCGACCGCCGCTCCTCGCGACGTCCATCGACGAGCATAACCTGGAGGATGACGTGCGCGGCGCGGGTGAGGGCGGGGTTCCACGTGGCGGTGCGCCCGTCGTCGGAGAGGCGCGCGGGGATCGGCTCGTTCATGCGGAAAACGGGGGGATCGGATGGACGGGGGAGCGCCGCAAAGCTAGATTCGGGCGGCGCGCCGCACCTCGTTGCGCGCCACCGACACGACCCGAGGACGACTCATGGCCGAGATTACCTGCGTCCGCTGCGGACAGAACAAGCCGGCGCTTCCCTTTCCGCCGTTCAACAACGACTTCGGCAAGCGCATCCAGGCGGAGATCTGCCAGGAGTGCTGGGCGCAGTGGCTGAAGCACCAGACGATGCTCATCAACCACAACGGCCTCAACCTGCGCGACCCCGAGGCCCGCAAGTACCTGCTGGAGAACACCGAGAAGTTCCTCTTCTCCACCGGCGACGCCGAGCAGGTCGACACCAGCAAGCAGGGCAGCATCCAGTGGTGAGCTGACCTGCTGGGCAAAGCTGAGCGCCGTTCCCGGAGTCCCGGGGGCGGCGCTTTGGTTTGGGGGGCGAGTGAACTCGCAGCAACAACAGCACAAAGTCCGCCTTCGCGGACTCCGGGTTTGATGCCGGCGTGCACGAGCCGGCTTCAGCCGCCTTTGCGTGGTTCCAGCCGGGGGCTTCAGCCCCCGGCGGCCGCGGCCGGGCCAACGCCCCGCCCCGCCTTCCGCAGCTCCACCTTTCGCGCCTGCTCCGCCAGCACCGCATCCACCAGCGGCGCCGGATCGAAGCGCACCGGGTCCGTCGCGGGGAGCCCGGTCTCGTCCTGGGTGCGGGCGATGGCGTCGCGGGCCTGGGCATCGGTCAGGTCCCAGGTGTTCAGCGAAACGGCGATGACACGCGACGGCTTGAGCGGCTCCACGACCGCCTCGCACAGGCGGATGGCGTCCGGCACGGGGGGGAGCGGCATCCAGCTGTACGCGCCGTTGCCGCCGTACGGGTGGGTGCGCGACGGGAGGTGGCAGAGGATCATCGCGTCGGGGAGGGTGCCGTGGACGAGGCCCATGGTGACGCCGGAGTAGCCCGGGTGCACGAGCGAGCCCTGCCCCTCCACCAGCACGATGTCGTTGCCGTCGCACGCCTGCAGCACCAGCCGCTCGGCCGCCCCCGCGATGAAGTCCGCCACCACCGAGTCCACCGCGATCCCCCACCCCTCGATCAGGATCCCGGTCTGGCCGGTGGCCGCGAAGCCCACGCGCGCGCCGCGGGCCCGGAGCGCGTTCCGCACCTGGAGCGCCGCCGTCATCTTCCCGATGTTGCAGTCCGTTCCGACAGTGAGGACGGTGAGGGGCTCCACGTCGCGCGCCAGCCCGTGCGCCACCGGGAGCCCCTCCGGCGGCTTGCGCAGATCGTGGATCTCCACCCCGGCGCGTTCGGCGAGCGCGGCCAGCTCCGCATCGTCGCCCAGGTAGAAGTGCAGCCCGCTCACCACGTCCAGCCCCGCCGCCATGGCGGCGGCCAGCACGCCGCGCCACGAATCCGGTAGCTGCCCTCCCTGCGGCGCGATCCCCACCAGGAGCGCCGTGGGACCATCGCGCAGCCCCTCCTCGATCGTCCCCACCACCGGAATCGCGCCGCCGAACCCCAGCACGTCCTGCACGGTGCGGCCGTCCTGCGCGGAATCGAGCACCGCAACGATGCGCTCCGGCAGGTACCGGATCGCGCTGTTCGCGGTCTTGCTGGTGAGCGGGCCGAAGTAGGACTCGGCGAGGATCAGGTAGCGGTGCGTGGCGAGGGTATGGGGCACGGGAGTCTGGAAGCGCGTGAGTGCGTGAGTGCGTGAGTGCGTGAGTGCGTGAGTGCGTGAGTGCGTGAGTGCGTGAGTGCGTGAGTGCGTGAGTGCGTGAGTGCGTGAGTGCGTGAGTGCGTGAGTGCGTGAG
>DASVTZ010000196.1 GCA_036387335.1 Longimicrobium sp. | reverse complement strand
CATCCGTGCGCGTTGGGCGGGTTCGGGGCGGGGCAGGGCACGGGCAGCCACGTGGGGCGGCCCCTACGGATCTGTGCCGCGGGGCCGGTGTCCCGGTGCGGGCGAGGGTGGGCAGACACGCAGGTCTGCCCCTACCGGTTCGGCGTGTGGATCAGCCACGGGCGCGATAAATCGCGCCCCTACGGGATCTGTGCTACGCGGGCTGAATTCTCCCCCTCACCCGCCCTGCGCCCCCGCAGGCGGGGGAGGGGGCCGGGGGGAGGGGGCCCTCCGCTCAACCTCCATCTCCGCGCTGATCTCGCCGCCGAGCAGGATCACCAGCGACGTCACGTACATCCAGAGCAGGAGCACGATGACGGTGCCGAGCAGGCCGTAGGTGGCGCTGTACGAGCCGAAGTTGGCGATGTAGACGCGAAAGGCGAGCGTCGCCAGGAGCCAGAGGACGGCGGCGATGGCGGAGGAGCGGAGGAGGACCGCCTTGCATCCCCGCTGGTCGCGCAGCGGGAGGACGTAATAGATCACCCAGAAGGCACCCACGATCAACGCGAACGAGAGCGGCCACTGCCCCAGGTCCCACAGCGTGTCGCCCACGGCGCCGAGGCCCATCGCGCGCGACAGGGCGGGGCCGGCCAGCAGCACCGCGCTCCCCGCCACGAAGAGCACCCCCACCGCCACCAGCGTCCCCAGCACGACCAGCCGCCGCTGCACGAAGCCGCGCTTCCGGCGGATGTGGTACACGGCGTTGAGCGTGTCTTCCAGCGCCATGAAGACGTTGGATGCGGCCCACAGCGCCAGGAGGAGCCCCACCGAGAGCGGGCCGGGATGCGTCTCACGCACCACGTCGTCCACGAAGCCGCCGACGAGCGTGCCCGCCTCCGCCGGCAGCATGCCGCTCAGACGCGTCGCGAGCCAGTCCGCCGTGTCGTCGCCGCCAAAGATTCCGGCCGTGGCGAACAACGCCATCACCAGCGGGGGCAGGGAGAGGAAGAAGTAGTACGCGACCTTGGCCGCCTGGTTGGAGATGTCGTCCTCCCCGAACTCCTTCATCACACGCTTCCACAGCGGCGGCAGCGCGGGCCTGGTCGTCGGCTGCTCGGGAGCCACTGGCAGCGGACGCGCGGGAGCGGGCTCCGCGCCGGTGAGGGCCGCGCGCAGCTCCAGCGCTTCGCCGCGCGCCCAGCCGCCTGTCTCGCGCAGCTCGGTGAGGGCGCGCTCGGGAGCCACCTTTCTGCCGCGCGCATCTCGGATCCCGAGGAAGGCGAGGACTCCGCCGGCGAGGAGCAGCGCCGCGCCCACGATGAGCGCGGCGAACCAGTAGCGATAGCCGAGGAGGACGCCGACGCCCAGCACGAGCGCCTCCACCAGCACCAGCGCTCCGACGGCGGCGAGCGTGGCGCCGGCGACCACCTTGCCGGCGTCCGCGGCGAGGGTGCGGACGTTGGCGAAGATCTCGGCGCGGGCGAGCGCCATCTCCTGGCGGATGAGGCGCGTGGCGTCGGAGGTGAGCGAGCGGAAGAGCTCGCCCCGCGGCCGCTCGGCGGGCGTGGGGTCCATGAAATCCGTTGCGGGGAGCGGGGTGGAGCCCGATTCGGCGCGGCGAGCGGCAAGATGGGTGCCGGTTGCCTGTACGAAGATTGCGTAACAGATTGAAGGTTTGAAACGTTCGTCGCCCCCAAGCACGGGAGGGTGGATGAGGCGGGTTTCGCAGCTGGCGGCTGGGGTCGTGCTCTTTCGGGAGGAAGGCGGCGCGCGGCGGTACCTGCTGGTTCGCTCGGCGCTCACCCGCCGGCCGATCTGGGAGTTCCCCAAGGGCGGCGTGGAGGCCGGCGAGACCGACGCGCAGGCCGCCGAGCGCGAGCTGCAGGAGGAGGCCGGCGTCCGCGCCGAGGACTACCGCGTCATCGACGGCTTCGAGGAGGAGGAGCGCTACGTCTTCACCCAGGGCAAGGGCGAGGGGCGCACCCTCATCGTCAAGCGCGTCGTCTACTACCTCGCCGAGGCGCT
>DASVTZ010000195.1 GCA_036387335.1 Longimicrobium sp. | reverse complement strand
GTTTCGGGGGAGGGGGATGCGTCGCGGAGCGACGCTGGGGGTGGGGCCTACCGCCCCAGCCAGTACGTCGCCTTCACCACGAACACGTTGCTCGCGGGCGCACGGAACACCTCGCCGGCGTCGCGGCCGAAGTCGAGGTCGCCCACCGCGTCGAAGCCGTCGCGCTGCTGCTGCCACACGAAGAACAGCGCGGAGCCGGGACGGTACTCCCAGCGCAGCACCGCGTTTCCGCGCAGCGAGCGTGAGTTGAAGTCGCGCTCGCCGAACGAGAAGCAGCTCGCCGCGCCCGCGCCGTCCGGGTCCACCAGGTAGTTGGTGCCGGCTCCGGACGGATTGGAGCAGCTCGCGCCGCGCGTGATGGTGCCCGCGTCGCGGCCGTACACGCCGAAGTCGTAGCTGCCGGGGCGCTCGAGCTCCTTGAAGCCGCTGTAGTCGCCCACCGCCACGAACGGCTGCGCGAAGAGCTGCAGCGAGAGGCGCGACGTGAAGGTCCAGTCCAGCCGCGTCTCCATCGACACCGTGGTCTGATCTAGGTCCGCGAAGACGTAGCGGCGCCCGAACGTCTCGGTAGCGAGCGCGTCGTCTACCGTGCGCACGTACTGCGCGGTGCCGAACTCCTTTTCGAAGTTCGGGCTCAGGCGCAGCCGGACAGCGCTCGACGGGCGGTAGCTCATCGACACCCCCGCCCAGCGCGAGCTGCCCCCCGCGTCGCGGCGCGCGTAGCCCGTGTTCGCGCCGAACGATACGCGCTTGCGGGGGTCGGTCTCCACCCAGCCGGAGATGTCCCGCCGGCCGGGGTTGCGCGACAGGGGACCGCCGCGCGTCAGGCGGTCGTCGGAGGTCCATGGACGGTAGCCCAGGTTGCCGCCCGCGCTCCAGAAGTTCTTGAAGGTGCCGTTGGCGCCCACCGCGCCTCCGTTCAGGATCATGTCGCCGCCGAAGTTCCACGCGTGGAACGTGTAGCCGAAGTACGAGTGGTCGCGGAAGATCCCCTTCGCCTCGTTGACGCGGCGCCCCAGGAAGGTGGTGAAGGAGCGGTAGTCCGTGCGGCCCTGGAACCCGAGGTCGTTCACCTCGAAGCCGGGGCTCATCTCCTTCACGTCCAGCGACAGGTCCCAGTTGCCGCTCCGCTGGATGGCGGCCTCGGCGATGTGGCCCGTGAGCGAGGTGCGCGTGGGGTCGAGCGACAGGTAGTCGGCGTCCGGACGGTCGTAGTAGCGGGCGCTGGAGCGCTGCGCCGCGGTGATCACGTCCCGGCTCCCCGCCACGCTGGTGGCGGCCACGTAGCCGGAGACCTTCCACAGCCGGTTCGCCCAGCTGTGCTCCCCGTCCACGCCGCCAAAGAAGGCGCGGGAGCGGACGAGCGGATCGAAGGCCGCGTCGCTCATGTCGCGGTGCGTGGCCGTGGCCATGCCGCCGATGACGGTGTTGCCTCCGTGCATCTCGCGGCGCACGCGGCTCACGAAGTAGTTGGTCAGCGGCTCAACGGTGGCGGTCTGCCGGTCGCCGTCATCGGTGACGAAGCGCGCCTTCTCGGCGGCGGTCACGGCGTCCATGAGCCCCAGCGTCCAGGGGCCCACCTTCCCGCTCACCTTCCCGGCGCCCAGGATGGTGGACTGGCTGGGGACGTCGCTGAACCGGATCTCGCTGCCGGAGAGCTGGCGTTGCGGCGTGCGGCCGATGCGACGCGAGTAGAAGTACTCCTGGAAGCCGTAGTTGTTGAACGTCCCCACCTGCCCGAAGCGGAAGACGTCGCTCCCCTCGATGAAGAAGGGGCGCTTCTCCGGGAAGAAGGTCTCGAAGGCGCTCAGGTTCACCACCGCCGGGTCCACCTCCACCTGGCCGAAGTCGGGGTTGACGGTGCCGGTGAGGGTGAGGCCGGAGGTGATCCCCAGCTTGAAGTCCGCGCCGGCCGAGAGGCCCACGTCGTTGGACGAGTAGAACGGGTTCTCGGAGTCCCCGGGCTCGCGGGTGAGGCGGTTGCTGACGTACGGCAGCAGCTCCATGCGGCGCACGGGGCGGATGCCGGTGAGCCCCGTCACGTCGCCGAAGCGCGATACGAAGCCCGCGTCCGTGCGCGTCCAGGGCGACCAGGAGTCGCGCTCGTCGCGGCGGGCGATGTCGCGCTGGAGCTGCAGCCCCCACACACGCCCGCCCGCCGGCTCCGCGCCGCTGAAGCGGATCTGCGAGAGCGGGATGCGGAACTCGGCCGTCCACCCCAGCGAGTCCACGCGCGCGGCGGACTGCCAGACGGCGTCCCAGTCCAGGTCCTCGTTGGTGTCGTTGGAGTGGAAGACGTCCTTTTGCACGCCGCGCGGGTTCAGCGAGAAGCGGAAGCCGGTGCGGCGGTCGTGGTACGAGTCGATGGAGACGTGCACCCAGTCCGAGTAGATCCCGCTGGCGTCGCGCCGGGCGAGCTGCGCGGCGATGGAGTCGGGACGCGAGTCGAACATCCGCATCGCCACGTAGATGGCGTCGTCGGAGTACAGCACCCGCGCCTCGGTGCGCTCGGTGGGCGCGGCGCCCGCCTTGGGATACGACTGCGTGAAGCTGGTGGCGGCCTCCGCGGTGGCCCAGGCGGCCTCGTCCAGCCGGCCGTCGATGTCGATGCCGCCGGTGGCGCGGGCAGCCCGCAGCGTGCGGACCGTGTTGGGGCGCGTGCTGTCGGCGGGGGTCTGCGCGAGGGCCGGTTGCGCCAGGAGGGCGGCGGCGCAGAGCAGGATCAGGCGGCGGTGCATGCTTCGGCCTTTCGGGAGGTGGTGAGCGGGATTCATGGGAGGTACGAAGCTCCGCGCTTCGGGTTTCATCCGTTCCGCTAATTTCCTAGCACGTCAGCAGCGGGACGACGGAGGTTAGAGCGATGGAACGAGGAAAACGTTGGATTCCCCAGTTTACCTCTCCGTTTCCTCCGTGTCTCCGTGTGCGGATGTTGTTTCACGGTTTGTTAATCGGACCCCTGAATCAACGCACCGGCAGCCAGTAAGTGACTTTCAGGGCGAGAATGTTATCACCGGCCGTGTTGAGCGTTTCCAGCAGGTCGCCGGGACCCACGATGCTCCCCTCCCGCTCGCGCGCGAAGCGGTCCTGCTGCCACACGGCGAAGAGGGTGCTCCCCGGCCGCCACTCCCACCGCAGCACGGCGTTGCTGCGGAAGGAGCGCACGTTGAAGTCGCGGGGCGCGATGGTGAAGGTGGAAGTGCCTTCGGTCACCCGCAGCGTGCCGTCTTCCAGCGTGTCCACCCGCGTACCGTCTGTGCCGTAGCGGCGCAGCTCGCGGCTGCGCGCCGCCGGCAGCTCGCCATAGTCGTGGTAGCGCCCACTGGCGGCGAACGGCTCCGCGTATCCCTCCAGCGACAGCTCCGGGGTGAACGAGTACGTCAGGCGCAACTGCGTGGTGAAGGTGCTGCGGTCGATGGTCGAGAAGACGTACCTTTTGCCGTACGTCGCTTCCGTGCCGCCGGCGCGGGTGGTGATGTACTGGCGCGGGTTGGTGGTCCGCAGGTAGTTGGGCGTCATGGAGAAGCGCCAGCGCGGGCTGGGGCGCATCGAGTAGGTGGAGAGGAGGCGGTAGGTGCGCTCTCCCAGCTCGCTCTCGCCGTAGTAGATGCGGCCGCGGAGGCCGGTGCGCGACGCGGAGCTGTTGTACACGTCCACGATGGTGACCCACGCCTGCCCCGTGCCCATCAGCGGCCCGCCGCGCGTGAGGTCGTCGCTCTGGGAGCGCAGGTCGACCCACCCGGTGAGCAGCGTCTCCCAGTAGTTCTTGAAGGTCAGCCGCGTGTCCGTGCGCAGCGCGGAGAAGTTCCTCACCCCGCCGAAGTTCCACAGGTTCTCGGTGGAGAGCGCGATGGAGTAGCTGCGGAAGTACGGCCCCGGCTTCGTCTCGCGGTAGCGGACGCGCGCATAGCCGAACACGTCGTCGGCCGTGCCCTGCGCGCCGGCGTCGTTGACCTCGAAGCCGGGCGAGGTGGCGCTCAGCGAGCCGTCCCACAGCCAGTGGCGGCCGCTGTTGCGCGCCACGCCCACCGAGCCCGTCCACCCGGCCAGGGCGGTGCGCAGCGGGTCCAGGCGCACGTAGTCCGCGTCCGGCCGGGCGAAGTAGCGCGCGCTGGAGAGCTGCGTTCCAAGCAGCGCCGCGGAATCGCCGGAGACGTGGCTGAATCCCAGATAGCCGTTCAGCGAGTACTCGCCGCCCTTGAAGCGCAGGTTCCAGTCGGCGCCGCCCGCGAACGCCTGCCGGTGGAGGAGCTCGGCGAGCGGGCTCTCCGAGTCCAGCGCGCGCCCCACGCCGGTGAAGCTGACGCCCGCGGTGGACTGCGCCTTTCCGAACTGCCGCTGCACCCGCGCCACCCCGAACGCCGTCGTCGGCGCGACGGAGACGCGCTGGAACTCGCCGCTCTGGGTGGTGAAGGTGCGCGCGTGCTCCCTGCCCGTGACCGCCGCCAGCACGCCGATGGAGGTGCCGCCGCGCAGCCGCCCCGTCAGCTTTCCCGCGCCCAGGATGGTGCTGGTGCCGGGGAAGTCCACGTAATCGCCCGATGCATCGCCCGACGGCGCGGCGCCGATGCGTCGCGAGTAGAAGTACTCCGGCCCCCGCCCCGCCAGGAGCTGGCTTCCCTCGATGAAGAAGGGTCGCCGCTCCGCGAAAAAGGTCTCGAACGCGGACAGGTTCACCTCCGCGGGATCGGCTTCCACCTGGCCGAAGTCGGGATTGACGGTCGCCTCCAGCGTCAGCGCGGGCCCGAGCCCCATCTTGAGGTCGCCGCCCACGCGCGCTTCCAGGCTGCTGCCGTCGTCGAACGGATTCCCCTCACCCGGGGCGGCGTGGAAGGTGCCCCCGGCGGCCACGTACGGCATCAGCTCCACGCGGCGCGAGGGGCGCACGCCCTCGATCCCGACCAGGTCGCCGAAGCGCGACGCCCACGCCCGCTCCTGGCTGGGGATGGGTACCCAGAACACGTCCTCCTTGGTGGCCGGGTTCCAGCGGTCCAGGTTCAGCCCCCAGCGCTGCACCGAGCCCGCCGTGAAGCGCAGCTGGCTGAACGGGATGCGCATCTCCGCCGTCCACCCCAGCGAATCGCGGGCGACGCGGGCGGTCCACACCGGATCGAACGATCCGTCGGTGTCGTTCTCGTCGTCCGTGGGGTGGTACCAGTCGATGCGCGTGCCGGCCGCCGTCACGCCGAAGCTGTACGCTGTGCGGCGGTCCAGGTACGTGTCGAGCGAGATCCACAGGTGCTCCGCCTGGTTGCCGTCGTCGCGGCGGCTGACCGGGGCCTGGATGGCGCGCGGGTCGCGCTTGTGCATCCGCGCCCCCACGTACAGCGCCTCCGCGTCGTACACGAACCTCACCTCGGTGCGCTCGGTGGGCTCGGCGCCCTCCTTCGGCTGCTTCTGCACGAAGTCGCTGAGGACGGGCGCCAGCGCCCACGCCGCGTCATCCAGCCGCCCATCCAGCACCGGCGCGGCGCCGGTCACGCGCACCGCACGCGCCTCCTTGCGTCCCACGCGTACGCTGTCCGTCTGCGCGAGCGCGGGCGCCGCCAGCAGCACCGCGCAGACAAGAGGGGCGAGACGGAGGATCATCGGCCGCTCCGGGCCAGGTGGCGAAGGACGAGCGCGCGCTCCGAGTCTGACCGGATGGTGCGCGTGACGTCCATGAAGGCGTGGGAGATGCCGTCGTCCTCCAGCCGCGCGACGGGCACCTGCATCAGCACCAGCCGCTTCTCCGCGTCCGAACGGATCTGGCCGGCGGAGCGTAGCGCCCCCACCAGCACCGCGCGCGACGGCGTCCCGCGCTGGATGAGGCGGGTGAGCACCAGCCGCCGCTCCGAGTCCGACCCGATCCCGTCGACCGCGGTGAAGAAGGCCTGGCGCGTGTCGCCGTCTTCCAGGGTGTGGCGCTCGAGGACCCGTGTCAGCACCAGGCGCGTCTCGGCGTCCGAATCGATCGTTCCCGCCGCCTCCAGGAGCGCGGCCAGGCGCCTGCCGCCGCGCGCCGCGTCCGTCGCGCCGGACAGCACCAGCCGCTTCTCTGAGTCGGAGCGGATGCGCCCGACTTCGCGGAGGGCGCGCGCGTACTCGTCGTCGCGCATCGGCTCGCCGTCGAAGAGGGCGCGGAAGTAGAGCCGCCTGCCGGAGTCGCTCCGAACGCGGCCGATCTCCTCCAGCACGCCGCCCACGCCGCGCCGCGCCCGGATGCGCCGCACCCGCCGTTCCGCGCCCAGCCCGCCCTCGCGCGCCGCGTCGCCTAGCGTGCGGCGGATCCACGCCTGCCCTTCGGCGTCCATGGCGCGCTCCCGCCCGTCCACGAAGTACAGAACGCGCACGCCGCTTCCCTCGGGACGGAACTCCGCGCGCCGGTCGGGTCCGCGCCCCTCCTCCTCCACCACCAGCCGCCCGCCCGCGGGGAGGGACTCCACCCAGTCGCCCTCGTCGTTCAGCTCCACGTCGCCGGTCGCGCGGATCTCCAGCCGCTGGCCGCCGTCGATGGAGGTGTGCGTCCAGTTGCTGTTGTTCACGGTCACGTGACGCTGCTGCGCCGCGCCCGGCGTGGCGAGAAGGGCCAGCAGCAGAGCGCCGCAGCTCAGGCTCAGGGTCGTTCGGGGCATCGTTCCCTCCGGTTTAGGCGTTTCAAGTGGTGAAATTTCAGCACTTCGCATCGTACATCGCTCGTCGCACCCGGGCCTCTTGCCTCGCCGGCTAGATCCTTTCGATCGCCGCCGGAGTCCGATGGAACGCGGTCATCCGGTGGGCGGCTCTCTCAGGATGACAAACTGAACGGAGGCGTCACTCCCCCTTTTTGTCATCCTGAGCGACGCGCCGCACCGTCCTCTCCCGTTCTCCACCCTCTGGCGCGGAGCGAAGGATCTACTGCGCGTTCCGAGGGGCCTAGTGAACGCGGTTGAGGACGCCCGCGAGCCAGGTACGCCCTTCGCTGCCGAAGGCGCGCTCGACGCCGTTTACGCGATAGGTGCGGACCAGCCCGCCATCCGGGCCGCGGCGCACGCTCAGGCTGCGCGTGACGGAGGCACCGGTGAGCAGCGGATCCGGCTCCGTATCGCCGTCGTGACGGGTGTGCTCGATCTCGAGCACGCCGCCGGGGAGCACCTCGGCCACGTCGGTACCCGCGCGGTTCAGGCGCACGTTGCGGGCGCGCACGTTCAGCTCGTACGCGGTCCGGCCGTTGTGGTCGCCCTTGAGCTCGGTGGTGGTGTTCCACACGCCACCCGCGGAAGCCGGCGTGGCGCGGGGCACGGCCGGGGCGGCGGAAGTGTTGGCCGCCGCGCGACCCAGCAGCGCGGAGAGCGCCAGCCGCCGGTCCGTCTCCGAGCCGATGGAGTTGGCGGCGGCCATGTACGCCTCGCGCACCGACCCATCGATCGGCTGGTGCGCGGCGGCCGACGCGAGCACGATCCGCTTCTCGGTGTCGGAATCCATCTTCGACACCGTGCGGAAGATCGCCGCCATCGACGTGGCGCTGGGGCGCAGCCTTTCCAGGATGGTGACCAGCACCAGGCGCTCGTCGGTGCACGACGAGAAGCTCTCCAGCACCGTGTGCAGCGCGGGTGGAAGCGTGCCGCCCAAGGCGCGGTGCACGACGGCCTCGTTCAGCACCAGCCGGCGCTCCGTGTCCGAAGACATCGTGCGCGTCGCCTCGATGATCGCGACCACGTGCTCGCGCCGCAGGTCGCCGCGGTTGAGCAGCTCCATGAGCACGAGCCGCCGCTCCGTCGAAGACTCCATCCCCGCGGCCATGCGGATGATGTCGTCGTACAGGTCGGCGCCGCCGGGCTGCTGAATGGCGGCCCTCATCGCGCTCACTGTCGTTGTCGCCGGAAGCGCGGGCGGCGGCGACGGCTGCGACGACACGGAAGGCTGCGAGGGAACCGAAGGCTGCGACGGCTGCGAGGGCGCCGAACCCGTGGAGCCCGCGGGCTCCGGCTGCACGGCGGGGGCGCTCGTAGTGGCGGCCGGCGTAACGGGACGCATCGCGGCCACGGGCGCGGACGCAGTGGGCATCTGCACCGACCCCATCGTGCGCACCACCGGCGTCACGATGCGCGCGGAAACCCTCGCGATCGGTTCCGTCACGGCGTGCTGCGCCGGGCTCAGCGCCGCGAGCGGGAGGATGCACGCCGCCCCGGCCGCGAGCGTGCCCAGCACCACGGCGCGGCCCACGCCGGTGCGCGGCACGGCGGCGTCGAGGATGGCCAGGAGGCGCCCCTCGAACTGGGAACGGCGCGCCATCGCCAGCGCGGCGGCGGGGCCGGAGGCGTTGCCCAGCGAGCGCACGATGTCCAGCAGATGGTCCGCGTACTCGGCCGGGCGGGCACCGAGGGCGAGGACCGCATCGTCGCACGCCTGCTCGCGCTCCTGCCGCAGGCGGCGCGCGGCGGCCCACACCAGCGGGTTGTACCAGTGCACCGCCACCGCCAGGTGCGCGATCCACTGCGTGAGCGCATCCCAGCGGCGGATGTGCGCCAGCTCGTGCGCCAGCACCACCGTGCGCCGCTCCTCGCTCCAGTCGTCCGCCTCAGCGGGCAGGAGGACCACGGGGTGCACGATCCCCCAGGTCATCGGCACGGATGCGTGCTCGCCGCGCAGCAGCGTGACCATGCGCCCCAGCCTGAGGCGGCGCGCCAGCCCGTCCGTGAGCGAGGTCCACCGCGCGTCGGCCAACTCGGACGACCGCCGCTCCACCCACCATATGCGCAGGACGCCGTACGCCAGCCGCAGGAAGAGCACGAGCCCGCCCGCCGCCCAGATCCCCACCGCCCACATCATCCAGTCGATCCGCTTCTCCGCGGGCACCGGCGCGCTCTCGTGCGCGGGAGCGGCCACTGGCGCCTCGGCCACGGTCGGCTCCACCGGCGCGGCCACGGGGGCCGCGGGGGCTAGCTCCGAGGGCACGGGGACGATGCGCCACGCGGGCACCACGCGCTCCAGCAGCGGAAGCACGAGCACCCCCGCGAGCGCCACCGTCCACACCAGGTGGCGCGTGGCCGCGGAGGAGCGGCGCAGGAGCGTGGTGGCGCAGAGCGCGACGAGGAGCACGGCGGTGGTGCGCGCCACCAGGCCGAGGATGTCGGGGAACGCGAGCGGGCTCATCCTTCCACCTCCTCCCGGCGTGCGTGATCGATGAGCTTCGCGAGGCGCTCCAGCTCCGCCGCGGACGGGCGGGCGTCCTCGATCAGCGCGTTGACCACCTGCTCCGGGCTCCCGTTGAAAAAGGTGCGGAGCAGGTGCTGGAGCGCGTTGGTGCGCGCCCGGCTGCGCGGCGTGGTGGGCCTGTATACGTAGCGCTTCCCATCCATCTCGTGCGCCAGCTCGCCCTTCTCCTCCAGCAGGCGGAGCGCGGCGCGCACGGCGGAATAGGTGGGCGGATCCGGCAGGTCGTCCAGCACCTCCGCGGCCGTAGCCCGCGTCCGGCGGTAGACGATGTCCATGATCTGGCGCTCGCGGCGGCTGAGTGGCGACGGTTCCATGCGGCCTGGTGGGGAAGTGCAGAAAAAACAGCACGTGCTGAATATTCAGCACGCGAGCACTTCCGTCAAGTGTTTTGTTTTTCGCGCGGGGATTTCGGCGCATTCACCACCGTCCCGTAGGGGCAACCCCGCGTGGCTGCCCGTGCCCCGTGCCGCGCCGTAGCCCGCATCCGGGTGCGATGTCCGCATGGTGGG
>DASVTZ010000194.1 GCA_036387335.1 Longimicrobium sp. | reverse complement strand
CTGGTGGTGGGCGAGGACCTGGGCACCGTGCCCCCCGAGGTGCCGCCGGTGCTCCGGCGCTGGGGCGTCCTCTCGTCGCTCGTCTTCTACTTCGAGCGCGAGGGCGACCGGTTCCGCCCCGCCGCCGAGTACGAGCCCATGTCGCTGGCCACGGCCAACACCCACGACATGCCGACCCTCGCCGGCTTCTGGCGCGGGCGCGACATCGAGGTGAAGCGCGAGGTGGGCGTGATTCCGAGCGACGAAGCGGCCGAGGAGCAGCGGAAGGACCGGGTGCAGGAGCGCCGCGCCATCCTTGAGCGCCTCGCCGCCGAGGGCGTGCTTCCGAGCCCCGAGCATCCCGGCAGCGGCGCTGCTTTACGGGGCGCCGTGCACGCCTTCCTCTCCCGCACCCCCGCCGCGCTGGTCGGCCTGAGCCTGGACGACCTGGTGGGGGAGGCGGAGCCGGTGAACGTACCGGGCGTGCCCCCGTCCGAGTTCAGCGCCTGGACGCGCAAGCTCGCCACACCCATCGAGGACCTCGCCCGCGACCCCCGCGTCCGCGACGCGCTCCCCGACGACGAGCGCAAGCTTTCGCCTGGCGAGTAGGAACAGCAAGTCTCACGCGGAGGCGCGGAGACGCAGAGAAAGAACGGCAGAGAGAGATTTTCTGTCTCAGCCCTATCTCTTGCAGTTCTCCCGCGTCTCCGCGTCTCCGCGTGAGGCCCAGCTGTTCCTTACTTCAGTTCCCAGGTAAGGACGACGGCGACGAAGACGGAGAGCGCCCAGACGCCGATCAGGCCGGTGCCGACGGTGAAGAGGCCGACGACGACCGCCGTGAAGGAGAGGAAGAGGGCCGCGGGGACGCTCACGTAGAGCAGGCCGAGCGGGCCGAAGAGGAGCGCCAGGATGACCGCCGTACGCAGGGTGCGCGGCTCCTGCGGCGGCTCGGGAGGACGCTCGGGAAAGGGGATCGCCATGGGGGAAGCCTCTGGATACGAGAAATCCCGCCCAGCATGCCGCTGCGGCGGGACTTCGAGTGAAGTGGTCGATCAGGGACTCGAACCCCGGACCTCTCGCATGTGAGGCGAGCGCTCTAACCAACTGAGCTAATCGACCGTATCGCGGGCCGGCTTGCACCGCGCCCGCGCCAGGGGGTGGGCTGCTGCCTGCGGGGCCCTGACCCATTTTCCCCCAGATTTTTACAGTACCCCGTAGGGGAATCGAACCCCTGTTTACGCCGTGAGAGGGCGTTGTCCTAGGCCACTAGACGAACGGGGCGCAAGACCAAAAAACTACGTGCTACACCTGCATCCGTCAACCCGTCGTGACCGCCGCGGGCGTTCAGAGGCGCCGCCCGGATTCGAACCGGGGGTCGAGGATTTGCAGTCCTCTGCCTTACCACTTGGCCACGGCGCCATGTCCTTCGCGCGCAAAGAGCGGGAAACCGGGCTCGAACCGGCGACCTCAACCTTGGCAAGGTTGCGCTCTACCAACTGAGCTATTCCCGCGAAAAGGAGCGCTAAGATACACCCCGTTTCCGGGGCGGTCAACCCCCGCCCCCGCGCGGCGGCGCGGTTCGCGGGCCGCGCCGCGTTGACAGCCGAGCCCCCGCCCCGCTACCCTCCTGCCGCCGCGGAGCCGCCGCGCGCGCCCCAACCGACCGCCCCTTTGCCGCAGCCGATGAAGCCGTTCCGCACCGCAGCCGCCGCCCTCCTCCTCGCCGCCGGCGCCGCGCAGGCGCAGGGCCCCGACGCGCGCGTGCTTCCGCGCGGCATGCTGGAGGTGCGCGTGCTGGGGATCTTCTCCGGCTACGACGAGCGCTTCGGCGGCGGCGACGCGCTGGGCGGCGCCTTCGAGACGCTCCTTCAGCCGCGCGCCGAGGCGCTCACCGCCCCCGAGCTCGGTCCCCTGCGCACGCGCCTCAACACCTTCTTCGCGGCCACCGGCACCCCCGTGGAAACCGCGAGCCTGGGCGGCGGCAGCGTCCGCGCGCTCCTTTCCGGCGACACGCGCGACGTCCCCATCACCGCCGCGCTCGGCCTCACCAGCCGTCTTACGGTGGAGGCGACGCTCCCCGTCACGCGGCGGCAGACCTCGGTTCGCGGGATCTTTTTGGAGGACGGCACCATCGGCCTGAATCCGAACGTCGAGCTGAACGGCCAGCTCCTCTCCCGTGTCGACACGTCGTTCCGCGCGCTGGGACGCAGCCCCTTCCTACCCGTGCAGGGGACCGACGCCGCCACCGCGCTGCGCCAGCGGCTCAACGCCCGCAGCGCCGGTGCCGGCGACTCGCTCGCCCTGCCGACGCGCGGAGTCTCCATCCAGGAGCTGGTGGCGGACGCCACGCGCGCCGGCCGGCTCACGCCGCAGGAGCTCGACGCGCTCACCCGCCGCACCGCCGGCTCCGGCTACCAGCTCGGCGACGTGGAGCTGGGCGCGCGCTTCCGCGTGGCCGGCACGGCGCCGGCGTGGGCGGTCCCGGACGACTCCACCTTCGTGCGCGGCTTCCGCGCGGTGCTGGGCGCGCGGGTGAGGCTCCCCACTGGGAAGCTGGGGAACACGCTCTTCCTCCTGGAAGAGCCGGGATTGCGCGGGCACTTCGGCGTGGCGGGCGACGTAGCGGGCGACTGGTTCCCGTCGCGGCGCTGGTGGGTGACGGGCGCGGCGGATGCGCAACTTCTGCTCGGTGCCAACGTCACGCGGCTGGCTTTCAGCGCCGAGAACCCCTTCCCCGACACCACGCAGACGCGCGTGCTGCGCCGCGAGCCGGGCATGCGCATCGGCGCGAGCCTCACGCCGCGCTACCGCCTGACGAACGAGCTCTCCTTCGCGGCGCAGTACCGCCTGGAGATCGCGGGCGCGACGACGTACTCCGGCGAAGGCTCGGAGCTGCTGGGGCCCATCGAGCTGATCGGGGGGCGGACGGCGCACCGCTTCGGGCTGGGCGCGAGCTACACGACGGTGGGGGCGTACGCGGCCGGGCGGGCTCCCTTCCCCGCCGAGGTGTCGCTGCTGTACGGCCGCACCGTCGCCGGTACCGGCGGCGCGCCCGCGGACACGCGCCTGGAGCTGGGTGTGCGCGCGTACTATCCCGCCCTCTGGCGCCCGCGCCGTGCTGCCACGCCCACGCCGCCGCCCGCGCCCGCCGACAGCGCTCGTCCGGCGCCGCCGCGGTGAAAAGCAACTGCGGCCTCACGCGGAGACGCGGAGGCGCAGAGAGAAAAAGCGAGCGGCCCCGGCGGATGTGCCGGGGCCGCTCGTTCGTGGGTCGTCAGGTGAGTTGAGCGGGGACGGTGTCGGGAGCCAGCGTCATGCGCGCGAGCATCTGGTCGGCGCGCTCCAGGACGATACGCTTGCTGGGGAAGCGGAGGAGGCGCTGGGCCTCCTCAAAGGTGGCCCACCGGAAGTCCTCCGCCTCGTGCGAGATGCGCACCTCGGAGGTGAGCGCCTCGGCGAGGTAGTAGACGACGCGCTTGACGATGAGGGTGCGCCCCTCGCCCTTGCCCTGGGTGAAGACGTAGCGCTCCTCCTCCTCGAAGCCG
>DASVTZ010000193.1 GCA_036387335.1 Longimicrobium sp. | reverse complement strand
CGGCGAGCGGCAGCCCCAGCCGCTCCGCGAACTCGGAGGCCGTCTTCACCCGCCCCGCGTCCGGCGACACCACCGTCGTCCCCTCCGGCAGCCGCCCCCTCAGCGCATCGCACAGCAGCCCGACCGCCGACAGCGTGTCCATCGGAATGCGAAAGAACCCCTCCATCTGCGCCGAGTGGATGTCCACGGTGAGCACCTGGCTGATCCCCGCCGCCTCCATCAGCGTCGCGACGAGACTGGCGGTGACGGGCTCGCGGCGGCCTTCGCGCTTGTCCGACCGCGCGTAGCCGAAGTACGGCACCACCGCGATCACCCGCGCGGCGGCGGAGCGGCGGCAGGCGTCGGCGAAGGAGAGGAGCTCCATCAGGTGGTCGTTGACGGGCGGCGCCGTCGCCTGCAGCACGAACACCTCGCGCCGCCTCACCGACCGCCCGAGGCTCACGGAGAGCTCGCCGTCCGGGAACCGCTCCACCGTGCACGGCGCGAGCGGAATCCCCAGCTCCCGCGCCACGGCCTCAGCCAGCGCGGGGTTGGCTGTGCCGCCGAACAGGATCGCGTCTTCCGTCACCTTGCTCCGGGAGGGGGGGTGGGTGGGCGTGCGTCTGGAGCGGCGGCGGGAGTGCACGGGGTGTGCCGGCGGGGCCCTCACCCCCGGCTCGTTACACGCGCCTGCCCCCTCTCCCGATAACAGGAGAGGGCTCCGCCCTCTGTTATCGGGAGAGGGGGCGTAGGTCGTTGCAGGGCGCGCGGATGGGTGCGCCGCGGAGGGCCCCCTCCCCCCGGCCCCCTCCCCCGCCTGCGGGGGCGCAGGGCGGGTGAGGGGGAGAACTGCCCTCTGCATCACACAGATCCCGTAGGGGCGCGATTCATCGCGCCCGTGCCTGACGCCGCTCCGCCGCCCGGCATTTTACACCAATACCCGTAGGGGCAGACCTGCGTGTCTGCCCTCCCCTTGCCCCGGCGCCACCACCCGCATCGAACACCGACACCCGTAGGGGCCGCCCCACGTGGCTGCCCGTGCCCTCCCCGGCGCCACCGCCTGCCACCCGCGGGCGGATGCATGCCCACGCCCCTCCCCCAGGTTGTTTTGGGGGAGGGGCAGCGAGGAACGAGCGGGGAGGGGGCCCGCCGGGGCCCGCCTCCTACTTCCCCGTGCTCTCCCGCCGCGCCAATTGCGCACCCGACCTGCACTCCTCCACGAACGCGGCCTCGGCGGCGGCGCAGGCGCGCTCGCGCTCGGGGAGGGCGGCGAAGAGGGCGGTGGTCTGCTCGCCGATGGCGCGGTAGCAGGTGCGCTTCGCGGCCTCGCCCGGGACGATGCGGCAGAACGCCAGGCCGTCCTTGGGATCGGCCGTGACGTCGATGCGGTTCTTGACGGTGCCGATCACGCACCACGGAATCCGCGCCTCCGGCGACTGGCCGCAGAGCTCCACGGCGCGGGCGTTGTCGCCGCGCGAGTAGGAGGCAGCGTCGCGGCCCAGGCTCACGAAGCACGCGCGCTGGTGCTGCTCCGGGGCGCGCTCGCATTGCCTTCCCGCCGCGGCGAAGTCACCGCGGTTGGCGGCGAGGATGGCGGAGGTCTGCATCAGGTAGCACGAGTTGCGGTGCTGCTCCGCCACGACCGTGCACGGGTAGAGCGGCTCCTCCGGGTCCAGCGCCTTGAACGGCTCGTGCTGCATGGCGCCGTGGTCGTGCCCCGCCGCGGCCTGGCCGTGCCCCGCGTGCTCGGCGCCCGCCGGCTGCCCGTGCCCCGCGTGCCCGCCCGCGGCGAGCTGCGTGGTGGCGGTGTGGTGCGGGCGGGTGGCGTTGACCACGTTCTCCATGAAGGCGCCACCCCAGCACGCGCTCCGCTCCGCCATGTCCTTGAGGATGTCGCACGCCTCCAGCGCGCGGATCAGGTGGTGGCCGTGGATCGCCATCAGCCCGTGCCCCGCCCCGTGCGCGCACTGGAACTGGAGCCAGCGCCCCTGCGGCGAGCGGTAGTCCGCGCAGAGCGCATTGAGGCGCTCGGGCGTCACGCCGCCCGCGCCCGGGTCCGCGAAGTACGCCTGGATTACCCCGTGGTAGCATCCCGACTGGAAGGCCGGGGTGCACTTCGCGAACGTCTGGCTCACCGTCGCCGCGTCCGTGTACGCGGCGATGCCGATGCCGTGCGCGTACACGTGCGTGTCGCGCGCCACGTCCGCGTCCTGCGCGACGACGCGCTCCAGTGCGGCCATCGCCTTGTCCACCCCGGCCGGCTTGATGGCGGAGATGAGCGCCCCTTCGAAGCACGCCTGCTTGCCCGCGCCCGCCCCGCGGCACCCCCTCAGCGCCCACGCCGCGATCGAATCGGGCGACGAATTCGTGTCCCACGTCGCGGGCGCGAGACGCGGCGAGGGAACCGTGGCAGGCGCGGAGGTGCGCGCCCCGGCACACCCGCCGAGGAGCATCAACGCCGCGGCAAAGGCGGCTGCACGGAAGCGATCAGGTGACATGGCGATCACGGGGTCGGGTGTGAGAAAAAACCATCACACAGAGATCACAGAGAGACACAGAAAGCCGCAGAGAACGACCTCTCCGTTCATCTTTCGGTACCCTCTGTGTCTCTGTGTGAGGCGCTGTTCATCGGATGCCCGCCGGTGCACCGACCAGCGCCTCCAACTCCGACGCCCGGTGCTCGGCGGTGTGCTCCGCAAGGATGCGCTCCCGAGCCGCCAGGCCGATGGCGCGCCGGTCGTCGTCGTGCGTGCGCGCGACGATGTCCGCCACCTCCGCGGTCGTTTCCGGAAGAAGGATCTCGCGGCCGGGGGTGAAGAACGCCTCGATCCCGGGCCAGCGGTCCGAGATCATCGCGGCGCCGCATGCGGCGGCCTCGAAGAGGCGCACCGAAGGCGACCACCCCGCCGCCACCATGTCCGCCCGGGTGGCGTTGAGCTGCCAGGCGGCGCTGCTGTAGAACGCCGGGTGCCGCGCCGGGCCCAGGTGGTGGATGTGGCGCACATTGGGCGGCCAGTTGATGCCATCTGGATACTGCGGCCCCGCCACCACGAAGCGCCTCTCCGGCAGGCGCCGCGCCACGTCCACCAGGAAGCGGTCGAGCACCGGCTGCCGGTCCGCCGCGTAGGTGCCCATGTACGCCAGGTCGCACGCCAGCGCCGGGTCCGGGCGCGTGGGGCGGTAGCGTGCTTCGTCGACCGAGCAGTAGAGCGGGCGCGCGTCGCGGGCGCCCAGCTCCCCCTCCAGCACCTCGTGCAGAAAGGGACCGCCCGTGAACGACAGGTAGCGCGTGAAGAGCGGCACCTGGTCCGCGCGCAGGTACTCCGCGCCGCCGGTGCGCAGCGCTGCCACCGTCACGGGCGTGTCGATGTCGTAGAAGAAGAGGGGATCGACACCCGCGCTGGCAAGGGCGTCGATCACCCGCGGTCCCTCGTTGACGTACGAGCCCACGATCACCGCGTCCGCCTCGCGCGCCTCCGCGACGGCGTCGGCGGCGACGTCTTCCCAGGTGGGGTAGAGGACGAGCCGGCAGTACGACGGATCCGGATGGTCGCGGTTCTCGCCGCCGTACCAGGGCGCGTCCCACTCGTAGAAGACCACCTCGTGCCCCCGCGCCGCGAAGGCCCGCAGCAACGCGCGGTAGGTGGTGGCGTGCCCGTTCCCCCAGCTGGAGGAGATCGACAGGCCGAAGACGACGAGCTTCATGCCGCGCTCCCGACGGGTGCCCTCAGGATGGAGTCCAGCAGTGCCGCGCGCTGGCCGTATGTGTGCGCCTCGATCGCGCGCCTCCGAGCCGCCTCGCCGATGCGCCGCGCGTCTTCGTCGCCAGTGGAGCGCACCAGCGCCGCCACCTCTTCCGCATTGGCGGCCACCAGGATCTCGTCGCCGGGCGCAAAGAACTCCTCGATGCCGACCCACGCATCCGTCACCTGGCAGGCCGCCGCGCCTGCGGCCTCGAACATCCGCGTGGCGGGGGAGAAGCCGTTCTGCACCATGCTGTCGCGGTGCACGTTGAGCACCAGGCGCGCGGCCGCGTTCACCTCGTTGTGGCGCGCGGTGGGGACGTGGCCCAGGTACTCGACGTTGGCGGGCATCCCACGGTCGCCCCACCCCTCGCCGCCCAGGGCGAAGCGCGCCTCGGGACAGAGCGAAGCGGCGCGGAAAAAGAATTCGTCCACTCGCGCCTCGCGGTCCGGCAGGCGGTTCCCCATGAAGAGGAGGTCCCACTTCGGCGCGCCGCCGCGCGGCAGGGGGCGGTGCTCCTCGGGGTCCAGGCCGTTGTAGATGGGGGTGCACGCGCGGGCGCCCCACCGCTCGTACTCCGCCACCACCGGCGGTCCGCCGCCATAGGTCAGGATGTGATCGTAACGCGGAACGTGCGCGCGGAAGGGGTCAGCCGGGTCCGCCGCGATGCGCCCCAGCGTAGCCGGCGCGTCCACGTCCAGGAACGCCGTCATCACCTCGCCGCCCGCGCGCGCGGCGACGGCCGACTCCAATTCCGCGTCCCAGATGCCCACGCCGCTGCACTTGATCACCCACTCGCTGTCCGCGAAGGCGCGCTCCATCAGCTCGTCGCGCTCCTCCTCCGTGCGGTAGACGATGACGCGGGCGTACGACGGGTCCTCCGCCAGGTCGCGGTTCTGCTGGCGGCCGTACGCGTCCGGCTCGCAGAAGGTGATGCGGTGGCCGCGCTCGTGGAGGGCGCGCAGGAGGCCCCGGTAGTAGGTCGCCGCGCCGTTCCAGTACGACGATACGAGCGACGATCCGAAGAAGGTCAGATGCATGCGGTTCCGGCGGTTGGGCGGGTTCCGGCGCTTCCCGCGGCGCCGAGCGTTTCCACGACGTGCAGCAGCTCGTCCGCGCGATGGTCACAGGTGTGGCGTGCGAGAATCGTCTCCAGACCGCGCTCCGCCTGGCGGCGCGCCTCGTCCTCGCCGCGCACCAGGCGCAGGAGGGTGGCCTCCATCTCGGCGGGCGTCTCCGCGACGGCGTAGTCGCCGGGGCGGAAGAGACCCTCGGCGTCGCTCCACGGGGCGCAGACCAGGGGGATGCCGCACGCCAGCGCCTCGAAGACGCGGATGGTGGGGATGCCCGCCAGCGCCTCCACGTACGCCCGCCGCGGCACGTGCAGCGTGGCGCGCGCGGATGAGAACGCCTCCGGCACGCGCAGCGACGGCGCCCATCCACGGAACTCCACCCCCGCTTCTCGCAACTCGGCGAGGGCGTATTCCGGATAGCGGACGCCGTGCGCGGTCCAGCGCAGGTCGCGGTTGCGGGACGCGGGGGCCAGCCAGAAATCGCGCAGCTCCTGCGTGCGCTCTTCATCCCCCCAGTTGCCGATCCACACGACGTCCTGCGTCTTGGGCACGTCCAGCGGGCGGAAGCGGACGGTGTCGGCGGCTTCGTGCAGCGTCCACGCGCGCTCCACGCCGAAGCGGTCGCGGTACACCTCGCGCAGCACCTCGCCGAAGGCCAGCACGCCGTCGAACGCCGCGAGGTCGAAACGTGCGATCGCTTCGGGCTGGCTCCAGGGCCGGTGATGCGTGTCGTGGAAGAGAACGAGCGCTCCCGCCCGCCGCGCGGCCGCGGGGATGGCGTTCGCGACGACCGGATCGTTCCACTCGTGCACCAGCACCACGTCCGCCCCGGCGACCGCCTCGTCCAGCGCGGGCGCGGCGGGGTCGTAGGAGCGCACCTCGATCTCGGGATAGGCGCGCGCGAACTCCACCACCGGCCCGACGCCATGGTCCGCCAGCAAGTTCTCCAGCGACCAGGCGCCGCGCGGCTCGTAGGAGACCACCGTGTGGCCGCGGCGCGCCAGCGAGCTCATCAGCCCGCGCAGGAAGTGCGCGTTGCCGTGGTTCCAGTCCGAGACGGCGCTGTGTACGAAGAAGACGAATCTCATGGAGCGGCTGCGGTGGCGGCCTGCGCGCGGTCGCGGACGGCGTGGCGCTGCGCGAGCTGCCGGTACAATGCGATGTACTCCTCGGCCATGCGGCCGCTGGTGTAGCGGCGGAGCGCACGCTTGCGCGCCCCCTCCGCCAGGCGCGCCACCCGCGCCGGGTCGTCGCGCAGCCCGCGCAGGGCGCCGGCCAGCGCCGCCGGGTCATCGGGTGGCACGAACTCCGCGCACCCGTGCCACAGCTCGCGAAAGGTGCCGATGTCGCTCAGCACCAGCGCGCAGCCGTGCAGCGCTGCCTCCAGCGGCGCCAGCCCGAACGGCTCGTAGCGCGAGGGCGCCACGTACACGGACGCGCGCCGCATCCACTCGTCCACCTCCGCGCGCTCCACGCGGCCGTGCGCCCGCAGGTGTCGCGGCTCGTAGCGCTCGCCGTGCGGCGACATCGTCTCGCCCAATACGTGAACGGCCGGGAACCCGGCGCCCAGCAGCCCGGCGGCCTCGTCCAGCGTGTCCACACCCTTGCCGCGGTCCCACAGCCGCCCCACGCTGAGCGCGCAGAACTCGGTGCGCGGCCGCGGATCGTCGCCGGCGGCGAGCTCCACGCCGTTGTAAATGACGCGCGCGCCCCGCACGTCGTAATGGCGCACCAGGAGGGTGGCCTGGTACTGCGTGGGCGTCACCACCGCGTCCGCGGCCAGCAACCCCTCGCGCACCCACGCCGCGTACTGCCCCCACTCGTCCATCGGCGCGTCGCCGCCCAGCACGTGCGTCCACCAGGAGAGCACGTCGCTGTGCACCGCCGCCACCACGGGGACGGAGAAGCCGAACGCCGCGTACGCCATCTGGTTGAGGTGCACCACGTCCGCGTTCCACACCTCGGCCAGCCCGCGCAGCCAGCTGGCGGCGGCACGCACGTCGTCGCCCGCGCCGGCCATCCACTCCAGCTTGTACGGGCGCGAGGTGAACTGGACCCCGTCCGGCAGGTGCGCCAGCCGCTCGTCGCGCACCTCGCCGAGCGCGGCGACCAGCACGTCGTGCCCCGCCGCACTCAGCTCGCACGCCAGCGTCACCGTGTGGTCCCACACCCCGCCGAGCGTGTCGGTCGTGAGAAGGATCTTCATCGACCGTAGATGCGGTCCAGCACGCCCGCCACGTCCACCAGCCGCTCGCCGCCCGCATCGAAGCGCTCCCCCGCGGCCAGCCGTCGCGCCCAATCCACTCCCGCGCGCCCGCCCCATTCGTCCGGCGGCGTCGCCAGCGTTTCGCGGGAGGTGCCGTGGAAGAGCTCGGCGGTGAAGTCGTAGAAGGAGCCGTTCACGTTGCGGAGCGCCGCCCCGCCGCCCGTGCCGTAGAAGTCGGCCGCGATCACCGCATCCTGGCCGGCCGAAAGGCGCCACGAGCAGGCCAGCCGCACCGCCGTCCCATCTTCGAGCCCGATGGACGCTACGGCGTAGTCCTCCACCTGCTTCGCCGCGTCGCGCAGCGGCTCGCCGCCCGCGAAGAGCTTCCCATCCACCGATTCGACGGCCGGGAAGCCGAGCGTCCAGAGCGCCAGGTCCACCAGGTGCACCCCCAGGTCCATCACGCACCCGCCGCCGGAGAGCGCGGGATCGTAGAACCAGGGCTTGTCCGGCCCGTACGCGTTGTGGAAGGTGAGATCCACCGCGTACACCCGCCCCAGCTCGCCGCCCTCGATCCGCTCGCGGATGTGGCGCATCCCCTCGGTGAAGCGGTACGACAGGTCCACCGCTAGGAGCCGGTCGGCCGCGCGCGCTGCATCCACCACGCGCCGCACCTCGTCCGCCGTGCGCCCGAGCGGCTTCTGGCAGAACACCGCCACGCCCGCCTCCAGCGCGCGGATCGACTGCTCCGCGTGCAGCGCGCTCGGCGTGGCGATCACGATCCCGTCCAGCCCCATCTCCAGGAGCGGGTCGAGCCCGTCCACCACCTCGGCGCCGGGCGCGGTTTCGCGCGCCGCCGCCGTCATCTCGGGCGACGGATCGGATACGGCGGCCACCGTGCCGAAGCCGGCGCGCGCGATGGCCTCCATGCGGTGCCGCCCGATCCAGCCGACGCCCAGGAAGCCCAGGCGAGGAACGGAAGTGCGTGAGTGCGTGAGTGCGTGAGTGCGTGAGTCGAGCAACGCGTCGGCCACTTACAGGTCTCCCAGGATCTACAAAGCAAGAAAGGCACCCACGGGGTGAGCCGCGGGTGCCGGCGGTTACATGGTGACGAGCGCCTTCAGGAATCCGTCCGGGCGGTCGCGGGTGTCGTCGAGGGCGCGGCCCAGCTCGTCCAGCGCGTAGCTGTGCGTGTAGAGCGAGGACGGGTCCAGGCGCCCGCTGGCGACCGCGTCCACGGCCGCGCGGATGCCGTCGAGGTACACCTGCGGGTCGCGTTCGTGGGCGTTGATCACGTCCAGCCCGCGCCAGTTCCAGAGCTGCATGTTGACCTGGCGCGGCCCGTCCTGGTGGTAGCCCGCCACGACGAGCCGCCCGCGCTCCTTCGTGATCTCGGCGGCCAGATCCAGCGGCCACTGCTTGCCCACTGCCTCGATGACGCGGTCGGCGAATGTGCCACCGGTCAGCTCCTTCACCCGCTCGATGATCCGCCAGTGGTCGTCCATGGGGATCAGCTCGTGCGCACCCATCTCCTTCGCCACATCGAGCGAAAAGGGGCGGCGCGAGATTGCGATCACACGCGCACCCGCGTCCGCCGCCAGGCGTGTGAGGAGCGCGCCCAGGAAGCCGATCCCGACGATGGCCACCGTCTGCCCCGCGCTGATGCCGCTGCGGCGGAAGATGTTCATCGCGCACCCCAGCGGCTCGCCCGGGAAGGGCTTGCCGTCGAGCACCGGCGGGAGCGGGACGATGGCGTCGGCCGCGGCCACGTCGTACTCCGCGTACGACTTGTACGAGAGCGCGGCCACGCGGTCGCCCACCCGCACGCCCTCGACCTCGTCGCCGAGCGCATCGACGACGCCCCACCCTTCGTGGCCCATGGCGCCGGGCTCGAGCGGGTACTGCATCCACTCGGCGCCGGCCCAGGGGGTGAGGTTGGAGGCGCACACCCCGCACCCTTCCAGGCGAATGCGCACCTCGCCCGCGCCCGGCTCCGGGATCGCGGTCTCTTCCATCACGATCTGCCCCGGCCCCGCCAGCCGCGCCGCGCGCATGGTGGAGGTCGCTACTGTATCGATCATCTGGTTGCCCTCACCCCCGCTCGTTCCTCGCTGCCCCCTCTCCCGATAACAGGAGAGGGCTCCGCCCTCGCCGTTATCGAGAGAGGGGGCGGGAATTGTCGGCGCATCATGGCGCCGCGTAGGGGCGCGATTCATCGCGCCCGTGCCCTCCGCTGCCCCGCATCAATCCCGTAGGGGCAGACCTGCGTGTCTGCCCACCCTCGCCCCCGCCCCGCCCCTCGCGATTCGCACCGCAATCCGTAGGGGCAGCCCCACGTGGCTGCCCGTGCCCCGGGTTGCGCCAATACCTTGCTCCCGCCGACCTGCCTGCCGCCTGGCGAGCCGGCTTCAGCCGCCTTCCCGTCGTTCTAGCCGGGGGATTCATCCCCCGGCGATGCGCCCGCCCCTCACCCCCCCGCCTTCACCAGCGCGGCCTCGTCCTCCACCTCGGCGAGGGCGGAGTCGAGCTTGGCTTCGTCCAGCCAGGCGACGAGCTTTTCGAGGCCGGCCTTCCAGGAGGTCTCCGGGCGCCAGCCGAGGACGCGCTCCAGCTTCCCCGTGTCCGAGACGTAGACGCGCTGGTCGCCGGGGCGCCAGTCGGCCATGGTGACCGGGACCTCGCTGCCGCTGATCTCGTGCAGCCGGTCGATGACGGTGCGCACCGACACCGCGTTGCGCGCCCCGCCGCCGATGTTGAACACCTCACCGGAAATCGTGCCGATGTGGTCCATCGCGAGCCGCATGGCGCGGACCAGGTCGTCGATCCAGAGGATGTCGCGCACCTGCTGGCCATCGCCATAGATGGTGAGCCCCTCGCCGGCGCGGATGGCGCGGGCGAAATGCGCCACCCATCCCTGGTCCTCGGTGCCGAACTGGCGCGTGCCGTACACGCAGCTCATGCGGAAGACCACCGTGGGGAGGCCGAAGATGCGGGCGTAGTCGTGCACGTACTGGTCGGCGGCGCCCTTGCTGCACCCGTACGGCGAGTGGAAGTCGAGCGGCTGCTCCTCGGTGACGCCAGCCAGGCCACCGCCGTAGCGGTAACCGCCCTCGCCCAGCTCCACCGGCACCTCCTCCATCCCCCCGTACACCTTGTTGGTGCTGGTGAAGAGGATGGGGGGCGGGTTGTGCATGGTGCGGGCCGCCTCCAGCACGTTGAAGGTGCCGATGATGTTCGTCCGCAGGTCGAGCGCGGGGTCGATCAGCGAAGTGGTGACCGCCACCTGCGCCGCCAGATGGAAGACCTGCCTGCTCTCGCGGACCAGGGCGCGCATCCGCGCCGCGTCCGCCACGTCCACCTTCTCGATGCGCACCCGGTCGCCGTGGGTGGCCTTGAGCCATGCGGCGTTGAGGCGCACCCCGGCGCGGGAGAAGTTGTCGGCCACGATCACCCGCTCCCCCTCGCGGAGGAGGGCGTCGGCCAGGTTGGAGCCCACGAAGCCGGCCCCGCCGGTGATCAGCACGTACTCGCGCGTACCCTTCTTCATCATCCTCCCCTCGCTCAAAGCGTCAGTCCGCGAGCCGCGAGCTCGGCGGCGTGGCTCTCTACCCGGTCTTCGGGCCTTTCCTGCTCCCTCAGCCACCCCACCAGCTCCTCCATCCCCGCCTCAAAGGTCACGCGCGGCTCGTAGCCCAGCACCTCGCGCGCCCGCGTGATGTCCGCATAGCAGTTGCGGATGTCGCCGATCCGGTACTTGCCGGTCACCATCGGCTCCACCTCCACGCCCAGCACGTTCGCCAGCGTCTCGCCCACGCGCCGCACGGAGACCGCCTCGCCGCTCCCGATGTTGATCGCCCGTCCCACCGCCTCGTCGCGCTCCGCGGCCAGGAGCAGCCCCTGCACGATGTCGTGCACCGACACGAAGTCGCGCCGCTGCTCGCCGTCCTCGAAGATCATGGGCCGCTCGCCGTTCAGCAGCCGCGCGCTGAAGATGGCGGCGACCCCCGTGTACGGGTTGGAGAGCGCCTGCCGCGGCCCGTAGATGTTGAAGAACCTCAGCGCCACGCTGGGGATGTTGTACGCCGCGCCGATCTGCAGCACCATCCGCTCCTGGTCCGCCTTGGTGAGGGCGTAGATGGAGGTGGGGTCGAGCGGCTTCTCCTCGTCGGTGGGCGCGGGAGAGAGCACGGCGCCGTCGGCGTCCAGCGGCTCCCACTCGGCCCCCCGCAGCCGCTCCAGCGGGCGCACCGGCGAGTGAGCAAACGTTCCCTCGGGGCGATGATAACGCCCTTCGCCGTAGATGGACATGGAGGACGCCACCACCACGCGCTCCACCTGCCCGCGGTCGTCCACCAGCTTCTGGAGGAGGTGCGCGGTGCCCAGGGTGTTCGTTGCCGTGTAATCGGCGATCTGGTACATTGACTGCCCCACACCGACCGCCGCGGCAAGGTGATAGACGACCTCCACGCCCTCCAGGGCGCGGCGGACCGCGTCGGCGTCGCGCATGTCGCCCACCATCAGCTCGGCGTCGTCAGGGACCCAGGCGGGGCGCCGCTGCTCCGGTCCGTGGACCTGCGGATCGAGGTTGTCCAGGATGCGCACCCGGTGCCCGCGTTCCAGCAGCGCGTCCACCAGGTGGCTCCCCACGAACCCTGCCCCTCCCGTCACCAACGTCGTCCGACCCGACACTCAACACCTCCGGTAGCGGTGATCACCTCGATCAAGATCTGGAACGAGCCCAACAACCTTTCCCACTGGGACTTCCTGCTGGATCCCGGCTGGGAGATCTACGCCGACATGGTGCGCCGCACCTCCGCCGGCCTGCGCTCCGCCGGGTGGAACCGTCCCCTGGTGCTGGGCGGGATCTCCCCCATCGACCCCGGCTTCCTGCGCCGCATGCGCGATCTGGGGGCGCTGGACGCGGTGGACGTGCTGGCCCTGCACGGCTTTCCCCTGGACTGGAACCTGTGGCCCGTGGAGGAGTGGCCGGCCCGCATCGAGGCGATCCGCGCCGAGTTCGGCAAGCCCGTGTGGGTCACCGAGACCGGCGTCTCCTCCTTCGCCAGCGAGGCCACCGCGGCCTGGGGGCTGCGCCGCATGCGCGCCCTGCTGGCCGGCGAGCGCGTCTTCTGGTACACGCTCCTGGACCTGGCTCCCGTGTACGAGGCCACCACGCGCCACAAGCGTGCGGAGGGAAGCTCGTACTTCCGGCACTTCCACTTCGGCCTCCTGCGCTGGGACGGCACTCCCAAGCGGGCGCTGGACTCGTGGAACCCCGACTTCGGGATCTGCCAGTGGTTCCAGTACGAAGACGAGCGCGCGCTGGACCTCGCCGTCCGCTGGTTCGAGCGCCTGGGCGTCCGCCAGGTGCGCACCGGCCTTTCCTGGGCCGAGAGCCACATCCCCGGCCACGAGCGCTGGTTCGACCGCGTCATGAGCGCCCTGGAGCCCTTCGACGTCTGCGTCACCCTCTGCTTCACCCCCGGCAGCGTGGGCCTGCGCCCCGACCACACCTCACCTCCGCGCAACCCGGGCGAATTCGCCGATTTCGCCGTGCGCATGGCCGAGCGCTACGGCGCCCTCACCGCCCCGGTCGCGCAGCCGTAGGCCCCCGCCCCCGCTCGTTCCTCGCTGCCCCCTCCCCCAAACCGCTGGGGGAGGGGGCGTTTGCGTATATCCAGACGCGCGAAAGCGGCCGGCGGCTTCGGGAGCAGGCCGTCGCGCACCGGGCGGTCCGTGTTCGGGGGGATCATCCGGCCGTTGGGGAGAGGCGGGCGTCGTACTCCCCGGCCCAGCGAGAGAGGCGGCTGTCAACTTCGTCGGCGTAGACGCCGGCCACCAGCCGTTGCGCGAGCCGCACGCCCAGGCGCAGCTCGTGGGTGCGGCGGGCCCGGTCTTCGTCGCCCGCGTCGACCTGTTGTGCTGCTTCCATCTCCAGCGCGAATGCGAGGCGGTCGAGGTCGGTGAAGATGCGGCCTCGCAGCGCCGCGGCCTCGGGTGCCTCATTCGGGGGAGGTGAGCTCAGCATGCGGAGCGGGGTTCGTATGAAGGGTAAAGCCGCTCTCCAGGCCCGTCGCTGCGCCATCGGGCCGATAATTGCGTGCCTCACGAGCAAGCGGCGTGCCGTGGAATGTAGAAGAAGAAGAACATTTGTCCAGTGTGTTTCCTTTTTGGGCCCTCACCCCCGCTCGTTCCTCGCTGCCCCCTCTCCCGATAACAGGAGAGGGCTGCGCCCTCGCCGTTATCGAGAGAGGGGGCGGAATGTGGTGCCGTTCGGCCGGGGTTGGTGCCGCGCGGAGGGCCCCCTCCCCCCGGCCCCCTCCCCCGCCTGCGGGGGCGCAGGGCGGGTGAGGGGGAGAACTCCGCCCGCCGCGCACAGATCCCGTAGGGGCGCGATTCATCGCGCCCGTGCCCCGCCCCGCTCCGCGACCCGCATCCGGACCGATCCGTAGGGGCAGCCCTGCGTGTCTGCCCACCCTTCGCCCCACCCAACCCCCGCCCAACGCACCCAGATCCCGTAGGGGCGGCCCCGCGTGGCCGCCCGTGCCCTGCGCCGCGCCGCAGCCCGCGTCAGGAGCCAATGCGCGTTTGTCGAGCCGGCTTCAGCCGCCTTCGCGTGGTTCCAGCCGGGGGCTTTAGCCCCCGGCGCGTATCCCCGGGCCCGCCCCCCCCGGCCGCCGTCCCCCGCCGCGTATCAAACTCCCCCCACCTCCACCCCCCTTCCCGCCTTACTCCACTCCGCCCAATCCCCCGCCAAATGCCGCACGTCGCTGAACCCGCGCGCCTTGAGCAGCGAAATGGCGACCGCCGCGCGCGCACCCGACTGGCAGTGCACCACAAGCGGCCGGTCGCGCGGAAGCTCGCCGATGCGCTCCGACAGGCGGCCCAGCGGGAGGTTGCGGCTCCCCGGGATGTGCCCCGCGGACCACTCCGAGCCGTTGCGCACGTCCACGATCTCCACCGCGCCGGCGTCCCGTAGCTCGTCGGCCTCCGCAGGGTCGGCATCGGCGAGGGTGGCGGCGGGGCCGTGCTCGGCGGCCCAGGCGTCCACCACGTCCGGCGTCGCGTATCCGCCCGGCGCGTCCAGCCCGATGGCGGCCAGGTCGTGCACCGCCTCGTCCACGTGCGACTCGTCCACGATCAGGTAGAACGGACGGTCGTAGGGGAGCACCGACCCGGCCCAGGTGGCGAAGCTCTTCCCCAGCGGGACGCTCAGCGTGCCGGGGACGTGCCCGCGGGCCCACATCGCGGCGGGGCGCGTGTCCACGACGGTGGCGCCATCCGCGAGCAGCTCGTGCAGGCGGGCGCCGTCGATGCGCGCGGGGCGGCGGATCTCGCCCAGGAGCGGCGGGCCGTCGCGGTTGATCGCCTTCATCCGCGCGAAGTACATCGGCGGCTCCGGCTGCCCGGCGAGCACCTCCGCGGCGAAACCGTCCTCGTCGGCGTGGCGGAAGGCCCAGTTGAAGCGCTTCTCGTAGCCCAACGTGGAAGTCGGGATCGCGCTCAGCGCCTTGCCACACGCCGAGCCCGCCCCGTGCCCCGGCCAGAGCTGCACGAAGTCCGGCACCTCATCCGCGAAGCGGCGCAGGGAGCGGAAGAGGGTGCGCGCGCCGGCCTCCATCGTCCCAGCCTGGCTTGCGGCGCGCTCCAGCAGATCCGGGCGTCCCACGTCGCCCACGAAGATGAAGTCGCCGGTCAGCACCCCCATCGGCGCATCGGCGTTGCCGTCGGTCACCACGAACGACAGGTGCTCGGGCGTGTGCCCCGGCGTGTGCATCACCCGGACGCGCACGTTGCCCACAGCGATCTCGTCGCCATCGTGCAGGAGGGTGGCGTCGTAGCCGTAGCTCCAGTCCGCGCCGCCCTCGCCCGAGAGGAGGAGCTGCGCATCGGTGCGGGCGGCCAGCTCGCGCGCGCCGGACACGAAGTCGGCGTGGATGTGCGTCTCGGTGACGTGGGTGATGCGGAGGCGCTCCTCCTCGGCGGCGCGCAGGTACGGCTCCACGTCGCGCGCGGGGTCCACCACCAGCGCCTGGCCGGAGCAGCCGATCATCCAGCTCGCCTGGGCCAGCTTTTCGTCGTAGAAGCGCCTGAGGATCATGGCCGCCTTGCGAGGGAAGTGGACGAGCGGTGCACGCGCGCGACAACGTACAAAGAAGAACCCCGTTCCGCGAGGGGTGCGGAGCGGGGCGTGTTTTCTAGCGCTTCAGAAAGATGGATCCGCCGTGCCGGTCAGGGTCCCTGTACGTCAGCAGAATCGCGAGCGCTTCCAGCGCCGCGAACATGGCGACGGCGAAGGCGATGCGAAAGTGCCACTCGTAGAAGTGCCCCGTCGCCAGCAGCCCGATCGCCATTGTGTAGGTGCAGAAGACGGTCACCTTGGCCGAGTACAGGTGGAGGTCCACGAACCTCCGGAACCTCACCCACGCCACCCCCAGCGTAAAGAGCGCGAGCGCCGACCACCCCAGCAGCAGCGCCGCGTGGCCCTGGAAGAAAGCCGGACGCAGGAGGAAGAGCCACACCACCGTGGACGTCGCCAGCATGTGGTCGGCGATGGAGTCGGTGCGGCTTCCGATCTCGGAAGTCTGCCCCAGGTGGCGGGCGAGCGGGCCGTCGATCAGGTCGCTGGCGAACGCCGCGGCGAGCCCGTACCCCAGCGCCCGGTCGCGCCCGTCCAGCGCCAGGATCCAGAGCACCGGGATCGCGGCGAGGCGGAGCCCGGTGAGCAGGTTCGCCGGTGTGCTGAGGTAGCCCCGGACCGCGGCGAACCATCCGCCGCCTCCGTGGCGCTGGGAAACGTGCAAGCTGTTACGCTGGGTTGATGGTTGAGCGGAGGGCCCTCACCCCCGCTCGTTCCTCGCTGCCCCTCCCCCAACCGCGGGGGAGGGGTGTTTGCGTGCCCGTGCCGGTCTTCTGGTTCGTCCAGCCGCACAGATCCCGTAGGGGCAGACCTGCGTGTCTGCCCTCCCCTGCCCCCGCCCCGGTGCCCGCGGCGCACACCGATGCCGTAGGGGCGGCCCCACGTGGCCGCCCGTGCCCGGCATCGTACCGTCGTCCGCGACGCGCGCCGAGAATCGCTTACAACACCGCAGACATCACCGCCACCGCCGCGACCGCCACACCGATCCCCGACTTCACCGCCGTGGCCACGAGGCGCCCGAGGAAGGCGCCCCACCCCACGCGCATGGCGCCGCGCCACTCGGGGTTGCGCCAGTCCTTGGAGTTGGTCATCTCCAGCAGCGCCGCGCCCACGAACGAACCCACGAAGGCGCCGATCACGCTGCCGATGATGGGGATCGGCACGCCCATGATGGCACCCGCGATGCCGCCCAGGATGGCGCCCCACGCCGCGCGCTTGCTGCCCCCGTAGCGCTCCGCGTACTTGCCGCCGAGCGCGAACTCCGCCACCTCGGCGAGGATGGCAAGCACCACCACCAGCACGAGCGTCACCAGCCCCACCTCGCGGAACCCCGTCGCCCAGGCGAACACGCCCAGCGACACCACCTGCAGCCAGATCCCGGGAAACCCGAATGGGATCAGCAGCAGCCCCGCGACTTGCGCCAGCACCAGAAGGGCGACACCCATTCGTTTTCTCCGGAAGATGGAAAAGCCCTCACACAAAGCCACAGAGACAACTGCAAGAACGCGAAGAGGGACGAGTTAGTTGCAGTTCTCGATTCCCTTGCCTTTTACCTCTGTGGCTCTGTGTGAAACGGCAGTTCCCTCAGTAGAACGCACTCGTGGCCCCGCCGCCGCGCCCGGAGAGCATGTTCAGCTTCAGCTCGAAGTCGCCCGGGTTGGTGGCGGCGGCCTTGGCGATCGAGTAGTCCACGCGGTCCGCCTGGACGAGCTCCATCAGGCACTGGTCGAAGGTCTGCATCCCGTACGTCGTGCGCCCCTCCGCGATGTGCTCGCGGATCTCCTCCACGCGCTCCGGATCGGCGATGCAGTCGCGGATGGTGCCCGTGACGACCATCACCTCGGCGGCCAGGACGCGGCCCTTGCCATCCTTGGCGGGGAGCAGGCGCTGCGACACGACAGCCTGGAGCGACTCGGCGAGGCGCAGCCGCGCCATCTGCTGCTCCTCCGGCGGAAAGGTGGCGACCAGGCGCGAGATGGTGGAGGCGGCGTCGCGCGTGTGGACGGTGGAGATCACCAGGTGGCCCGTCTCGGCGGCCTTGAGCGCGATGTCGATCGTCTCCGCGTCGCGCATCTCGCCGATCTGGATGACGTCCGGGTCCTGGCGCAGGGCGGCGCGCAGGCCCACGCGAAAGGAGTCCGTGTCGATCCCCACGTCGCGCTGCGTGATGGAGCAGTTGAGGTCGCGGTGAAGGAACTCGATCGGGTTCTCCAGGGTGACCACGTGGCGGCGCATGTGCTGGTTCATGTGGCCGATCATCGCCGCCTGCGTGGAGCTCTTGCCGGAGCCCGTGACGCCCGTCACCAGCACCAGCCCGCGCTCGTTGGCCGTGATCTTTTCGAGGACGGGCGGCAGGCCGAGCCCCTCGAAGGTGGGGATCTCGAAGGGGATCACCCGCATCACGATCATGAAGCTCCCCCGCTGGCGGAGGATGTTCACGCGGAAGCGCCCCACCCCCGGGATCCCCCAGGAGCAGTCGTAGTCGTTCAGCTCGTCGATCTGCGCGCGGTCGCGGTCGCGCGGGATGAGCTGCAGGGCGATGGCGCGCGTCTGCTCGGGCGACAGGCGCTGCTTGGTGAGCGGCACGAGGGCGCCGTGGATGCGCGCGCGGAAGACGTCGCCGGCCTTGATGTGCAGGTCGCTGGCGCCGCGCTGCACGGCCGTGGCGATGATGCGCCCGACCGCCTGCTGGAAGTCGCCGCCGGCAATCGGCTCCACGCCCTGCGTTGGGGTGTCCACGCTCAGTATCCCGCTTGTTTGTCGACGGTGTTCAGCAGCGGGGCGCCCGAGAGGTATCGTCGGATGTTTTCCACCACGAGGCCGGTCTGGCGCCGCCAGAAGAGGTGTGAGGCGCCCGAAATGTGGGGGGTGAGCAGCGCGTTGGGAAGGCCCCACAGCGGCGACTCGGGCGGGAGCGGCTCGTGCGCGAACACGTCCAGCGCGGCCCCGCGCACCCGCCCGCCGCGCAGCGCATCCACCAGCGCGTCCTCGTCCACCACGCCGCCGCGCGAGATCAGCACCACGGTCGCGTCTTTTGGCAGCCGCGCCAGCTCCGCCGCGCCGATGCTCCCCTCCGTCTCCTTCGTGCGCGGTACGGTGACCACCAGCACGTCGCTCGCATCGAGGAGGCGGTGCAGCGAGTCGTCCCCCGTCAGCAGCTCCACGCGAACCGGTCCGTCGCCCGGGCGGCGGCGGGTGGCGAGGACGCGCATCCCCAGCGCCACGCCGCGCCGCGCGACCGCCTTGCCGATGCCGCCCAGCCCGTGCACCCCCAGCGTCAGCTCGGTGAGCTCGCGCACGGGGGCATCGACGGCCTCCCACGGCCCCTTGTCCCAGCGATGCTCCGCCTGCAGGCGCACCGCCCAGTCCAGCCCCCGCGCGAAGTAGAGGATGGCGGCGAGCACCGTGTCCGCGATGGGCTCGGCGTGCACGCCCGCGGAGTTGGTGAGCACCACGTCGGAGGCGAGCATCCCCTCGTGCAGCGACCCGCCCACCCCCGCCGCACCCGAGTGCGCCCAGCGCAGGCCATCGCCCGCCGCCTCCAGGAGCGCGGCGGGGATGCCGTAGCCCAGGTACACCTCGGCGCCCCGGATGGCGTGCAGCGCGGCGGGGGTCGGCTCGCCGCCGTCGCCGCTGGCGTCCACCACGTCGCGCAGCACCACCGTCTCCCAGTCGTGCGGCACGGCGGCGCAGATCTCCTCCACCGCCCACTCCGGAATCGACCAGAGCGGGCGGCGGTCGTTGAGGTCCACGACGATGCGGCGCTTCATCCGCGGCCCATGCTGCGCACCTGCGGCTCCATCGCCATCATCCGCACCGCGCGCTCGTGCCCGTCCAGTGGCCCGATGGCGCGGATCACCAGCTGGAACACGTCGCGCTCCTTGTCGATCGACTCGACGCGGGTGCGGAGGCCGAGCCCCTTGAGCTTCTCCTCCACCGTGGCCAGCGCCTCCATCGAGGGGTCCACCGCCACGTTGTAGCGCCGGTCCACGCGCCGCTGCAGGAAGGCGTTCTCCACCACGCGCAGGGCGAAGAGGGTGAGGATGATGAGGGTCGTGGCGCCGATGGCGACGGTGTACTGGTGGGCGCCGATCGCGATCCCCACCGCCGCCACCACCCACAGCGTCGCCGCCGATGTCAGCCCGATGATCCGCCCGCGCGACTGCAGGATCGTCCCCGCGCCGATGAAGCCGATGCCGGAGACGATCTGCGCGGCGAGGCGTCCCGGGTCGGCCTTCTGCCCCTCCTCCGCGAGCAGCGGGATGAGGACGGAGATCTCGGTGATGAGCGCCGCGCCCACGCAGATGAGGATGTTGGTGCGCAGCCCCGCGGGCTTGCCGGACGCTTCGCGCTCCACGCCCACCACGCCGCCCAGCACGCACGCCAGCACGAGCCGCCCCAGCGTGTCCAGGTGCAGCGCCGCCACCACCGCCGCCGGTATGCCGATGCGAAGGAGGAATTCGTCCATGGATTCAGCCGTTGCGGGAAGACGGCGGGGTGACGTGTCTGGCTACGACAGCCCGAGCACGTCGCGCATGGTGTAGCGGCCGGCGGGCTTGCCGGCGAGCCAGCGGGCGGCGCGCAGGGCGCCTTCGGCGAAGAGAGCGCGGTCGCGGGCGACGTGGCCGAGCTCCACCTGCTCGCGCTCACCGATCAGTATCACGCGGTGCTCGCCCACGATGTCGCCGCCGCGCACGGAGTGGAAGCCGATCTCGCCGGGCGGCCGTTCGCCCGAGATGCCGCTGCGCCCATCCACGCGCACGTCGGCGAGCGATACGCCGCGGCCGCGGGCGAGCGCTTCGCCCAGCGCGAGCGCGGTGCCGCTGGGTGCATCGGCCTTGCGGCGGTGGTGCGCCTCCACGACTTCGGCGTCGTAGCCGTCGCCCAGGACGGCGGCGGCCTGTTCGGCGAGGGCCAGGAGGAGGTTGACGCCGATGCTGAAGTTGGCGGCGGCGAGGACGGCCGTGCGGCGCGCGGCCTCGTCCAGCGCGCGCTCGCCGTCATCCCCCAGGCCGGTGGTCCCCACGACGAGCGCCTTGCCGGCCAGCGCATCGCCCTGCCCCTCCACCAGACGGCCGAAAAGCTCGGGCGAGGAGAAATCGATCACCACGTCGGCCTCGCGGATCCAGGCGCCGGCGGTCTCGGGCGTCTCCACGATGGGGCACCCCACGTCGCACCCGCGCTCGGGGATGCGCCCGATGCCCCCGACCAGCTCGACGCCGTCGTCCAGGCGGATCAGCTCGGCGAGGACGGTGCCCATCCGCCCCGTGACGCCGCTGAGCACCACGCGCAGCGCCGCCATCTCAGCGCTCCCCCAGCCCCACGTTGCGCATCGCCTCCACCAGCTCCGCGCGCGCCGCGTCCGCCAGCGGGACGAGCGGGAGCCGCGGCTCGCCGACCGCGAAGCCCAGCATCTCCACCGCGGCCTTGATGGGGATGGGATTCGCCTCGCGGAAGATGGCCGCGATCAGCGGCAGGTAGCGCAGCTGGAGGTCGCGCGCCTCGGCGGCCTCGCCCTCCAGGAAGGCGTGCGCCATCCGCGCCGTGTCGCGCGGCGCGACGTTGGCGAGCACGGAGATGACGCCCACGCCGCCCAGCGACATCAGCGGGACGATCTGGTCGTCGTTGCCGCTGTACACGGCGACGCGGTCCGCCAGGCGGCGGCACACCTCCGCCACCTGCGAGATGTCGCCGCTCGCTTCCTTGATGCCGACGATGCGCTCGTCCTCGGCCAGGACCTCCATCGTCTCGGGAAGGATGTTGCACGCGGTGCGCCCCGGGACGTTGTAGGCGATGGCGGGAAGGCCGCCCGCGTCCATCACGTGGCGGAAGTGCGCGACGATCCCGCGCTGCGGTGGCTTGCTGTAGGGCGGCGGCGCGATCAGGAGGGCATCGGCGCCGGCCTCGCGTGCGCCGCGAGCCAGTCCGGCCACCGCGGCCGTGTCGCTCCCCCCCGCCCCGGCGATGACGGGGACTCGCTTCGCCGCCTCGTCCACCACGATCTCCACCGCGCGGCGCTGCTCGGCGGCGGACATGGCGGGCGCCTCGCCGGTGCTGCCGTTGACGATCAGCGCGTCCGTCCCCTCCGCGAGGTGGAAGCGGACCAGCTCGCGCAGGACGTCTTCGTTGACACCGCGGCCGTCGAACGGGGTGACGAGCGCCACGCCGGAGCCCACGAAGAGGGCTCCGGCGGGCGTGGTTGCGTCGGGCATTCGCCTAGAGCCGGTTGAGGTCCAGGATGTCGCCCGGAAGCACGTCGCCCTCCGGATCGTCCGGGTCCAGGTCGCGCTCGGTGGAGTCGCGAAAGTCGTCCGCCGCCTCGTCGCCGATGGGCGTGTGGAAGGAGCGGAAGACGGACGCGCCGCACTTCTCGCACGTCATCCCCGGCTGCGGCTGCTCGTCCTCGAAGAAGTAGTCCTTGCCGCAGTTCTCGCACACCAGCGTGAGCACCTCGCCCCCCGGCTCGCGCCCGCGCGGCGGCTCGCCCGCCGGGTTGGCGCGCAGGTTCTCGGTGGCGTGCTTGGCCCCCGCGATCGTCGCGTCGTCCGACGTGTACGCCTCGGCCTGGTGCAGGTGCTGGTTGGGATCTCGATTCTCGTCTTGCATGCGCATCCTTCCGGCTCTCGGGTGTGCCGCGGCCGGTGCCGCGGGGCGGAAGGGGGCGGGGTGCACAAGGCGGACCAGCGGGAACGGCGGGGGAATGGGGAATGGGGAATGGGGAATCGCACGGGATGGTCACGGAGCCATCAGCCGGCGGGGAACTCGGTGTGGATGTGGCGGAGGGTGTCGATGAAGGCGGTCATGGCGCTGAAGGCGCGGCCGGGGCGGTAGACGACGGCGATCTCGGCGGTCTCGGCGCAGTCGAGGAGGGGGCGGAAGCGGATCTCGGGGCGGCCGATGCTGCGGACCGAGGCCGGCACCAGGCTCACCCCCACGTCGGCGGCGACGAGGCTGAGGATCGTCTGGTACTCGGCGCCCTCGTGGGCCACGCGCGGCACGAAGCCCTTCTCCATGCACAGGCGCGTGATCCAGTCGTGGAACTCGGGCGCCAGGTGGCGGGGGAAGAGGACGATGGGCTCGTCGCGCAGCGCGCCCAGCGGGATGCGCCGCCGCCGCGCGAGGGGGTGCGACGCGTGCATCGCCACCACCAGCGGCTCGCGGAACACCGTCTCCGCCACCACGCCGGGCGAGGGGGCCACGGGTCCGCGCACCACCGCCAGGTCCAGGTGCGTGTCCTCCACGGCCTGCACGTGCACGCGCGTGGGGCCCTCCACCAGCTCCAGGTGCACCTCGGGGAAGGCGCGGCGGTGCTTGCGGACGGCCGCGGGAAAGATGCTCAGCGCCGCCGAGTCCGCGAAGCCCACGCGCACCGAAGCCACCTCCCCGCGCCCCACCCGGCGCGCCAGCTCCACCGTCCCCTCCGCGGCGGCGAGGGTGCGCCGCGCGCCCTCCAGGAAGGCATCGCCGGCCGGCGTCAGCTCCACGCGGCGGCTGGTTCGGCGCAGGAGGACGGTGCCCACCATCTCCTCGAGCTGCCTGATCCGCTGGCTGAGCGGCGGCTGCGCGATGTGAAGCCGCCGCGCCGCCCGCCCGAAGTGCAGCTCCTCCGCGACGGCGACGAAGTAGCGCAGGTGGCGAAGCTCGAGCGCCATGCGAGGGATGATCCAGAGGATGCGCGTATCGATCGCGAACGAACAATGTATTGGACGTATTGTTCGCACGACAGTAAAATCTCTCACGAGCACGCTCGCTCTCCCCACCTCCAGGCCCGTCATGCGACACCTTCTGCTGCGCACCTCGCTCGCCATCGCCTGCGCGTGGAGCATCCCCGCCGGGGCCCAGCTCCGCTACACGGTGGACCTGCGCCACCCGGCCCGCCACAGCGCAGCCGTTACGCTGGAGGTGGACTCGCTCCCCGCGCGCGACACCATCTTCCAGTTCGCCGCCACGGCGCCGGGGACGTACCAGACGATGAACATCGGCCGCTTCGTCCGCGGCCTGCGCGCGACGGATGGGCGCGGGCGCGCGATCCCCACGCGCCAGCTCACGGTCAACAGCTGGCGCATCGGCGATCCGGGGCGCGTGCGACGCATCCGCTACGATGTGCTGGACACCTGGAGCACGCCCGTCACCGAGTTCCCCATCTACCCGATGGCCGGCAGCGCCATCGAGCCGGACCACGCGCTGCTGAACGCGCACGCCCTCTTCGGCTTCCCGCGCAGCATGCAAAGCTCGCCCGTCACGATCAAGCTGCGCACGCCGCGCCGGTGGAAGGTGGTGACGCCGCTCAGCGAGGGCCCACGCGGCTACGAAGCGGACAGCTACGACCACGCGGTCGACTCGCCCTTCCTCCTGGGCCGCAACCTGACGACTTCCACGCTGGAGGTGGGCGGCGTCCCCGTGCGCATCGCCGTGCACTCGCGCCAGGGCGTGAACGCCGACCAGCTTCGCGAATCGATGCGCGCGACGCTGACGGCGGCCGGCAAGTTCCTGGGCAAGCTCCCGGTGGACCGCTACGTCTTCCTCTTTCGCATGGCCCCGCGGCGCGAGCAGCAGGCGATGGGCGCCTGGGAGCACGGCGAGAGCTCCGAATACGTCCTCCCCGACACCACCTGGCACGAGGCGCTCGGCGTGGGTGCGGCGGACATCGCCGCGCACGAATTCTTTCACGTCGTGACGCCGCTGAACGTGCATTCGGAGATCATCGAGCACTTCAACTTCGAGACGCCGGTCCCGTCGCAGCACCTGTGGCTGTACGAGGGGCTGACGGAGTGGGCTTCGGAGAAGATGCAGCTGGATGGCGGGCTGCGGTCGCTGGACGGCTACCTGCAGGCGGTGGCACAGAAGTGGAACACGGACCGCACGCGCTTCGACAGCACCTACTCGCTCACGCGGCTCGCGGCGACCTCGTTCACGCAGGAGGGTGCGCGGCAGTACGGGAACATCTATCAGCGCGGCGCGATCGTTTCGGGCCTGCTGGACATCAAGTTGCTGCAGCTCTCGGATGGCCACTACGGGCTGCGCAACCTGGTGGTGGACCTGGCGCGCGACTACGGCCGCAAGCGCCCCTTCCCCGAGGACTCCCTTTTCCAGATCATCGCCGCCCGCACCTCCCCCGAGGTCCTCGACTTCTTTGCGCGCTACGTGCAGGGCACCGAGCGCCCGCCGGTCAAGGAGTACTACGCCCTCCTCGGCATCGACCTGGTGGAGGACGAGCGCGGCCTCCCGCAGCGCTTCATCGTAAACCCCGACCCCACGCCGCAGCAGCTCCGCCTGCGCGAGGCCTGGCTGCGCTCCGGGAGCCCGGTGCCGACGCGGTAGGGGATAGCCGGGGCGGGGTTCGTCCCGTGCTTCGACGTTTGCGCGGCGGGAAGGCCGTACCAGGGGCGAATGAATTCGCGGCTGGAAACACGCAAAGTCCGCCTTCGCGGACTCCCGGTCTGATGCCGCGCTCGTCGAGTCGGCTTTAGCCGCCTTCGCGTGGTTCCAGCCGGGGGCTTTAGCCCCCGGTGCTCCGGCGCCCGCGCCGCGCCTCCCACCCGATCCCCTCCCGGAGCCTGCGAAGGCAGGCTTCCCGCGGTTGTTGCAGCGGTTTCAACCGCCGGGACCACCCCCCTACCGCAACCCCACCGCCGCCCGCACCCGCTCCATCGTCGCATCCGCGATGTCGCGGGCGCGTCGGGCGCCGTGCTCCAGCACCTCGTCCACGTAGCCGGGTCGCGCCAGGATCTCGGCGCGGCGGGCGCGCATGGGGGCAAAGAACTCCCACAGCGCCTCGAACAGCCGCTTCTTGAAGTCGCCGTATCCGATGCCGCCCGCGCGGAAGTCGTCCTCCATCCGCGCAACCTGCTCAGGCGAGGCGACGAGGCGGTAGAGCGCGAGGATGTTGGAGCCCTCGACCGGCTTCGGGTCCTCCAGCGGGGTGGAGTCGGTGACGATGCTCATCACGCGCTTCCGCAGCGGCTTCTCGTCCTGGAAAATGTCCAGCGCGTTGCCGTAGCTCTTGCTCATCTTGCGGCCGTCCAGCCCGGGCACCACCGCCACGTTCTCGCTGATCTCCGGCTCGGGGAGCTTGAGCGTCTCGCCGTACGCCGCGTTGAACTTGGTGGCGATGTCGCGCGTCATCTCCAGGTGCTGCTTCTGGTCCTTGCCGACCGGGACGACGTCCGCGTCGTACAGGAGGATGTCGGCGGCCTGAAGGACGGGGTAGGTGAAGAGGCCCGCGTAGGCCGCGATCCCCTGCTCCACCTTTTCCTTGTACGACACCGCCAGCTCCAGCATCCGCATGGGCGTGACGGTGCTGAGGATCCACATCAGCTCGGAGTGCGCGGGGACGTCGGACTGGCGCCAGCACACCGTCTTCTCGGGGTCCAGCCCGCACGCGAGGTAGTCGGCCGTCGCCTCGCGCACGTTGGCGCGCAGGGCGGCCGGGTCGCGCAGCGAGGTGAGGGCGTGCAGGTCGGCCAGGAAGAAGAAGATCTCGCCCTCCCCCTGGCGGTTGAGGATCGGGCGCATCGCCCCGAAATAGTTGCCGATGTGGAGGGTGCCCGAAGGCTGGATCCCCGTCAGGATGCGCTTCATCAGGTCAGGTGCCGGTGCGTTGCGGGCGGACGTTGCGGGCCGGCTGCGTGCTCCCTGGCAGCACGTCGGCCCGTGGGCGTAACTTAGCCCCCGCCGACGATCGCTGACAAGCCGAATCCCCACGCCGGGCCGCCATGACCGATCCGCTCCAGGGCCTCCGCGCCGAGCCCGACCCGCGCGACCCCCGCGCCCCCGCCCTCCTCCGCCCGCGCGGCGACGCGGACTCCATCGAAGGCCGCGTGGTGCTCCTGGGGATTCCGTACGATGGCGGCATCCCGTCGCGCCCTGGCGCGCGCTTCGGCCCGCGCGCCATCCGCGACGCGCTCTCCTCGTTCGGCACGTGGGACGGTGAGCGCGGGGTGCCGCCGGTCATCGACCTGGGCGACCTGTCGCTCCCCTCGATGAACGGCGCGGCGGCGCACGCCCGCATCGAGGACGCGGCGCGGCGCGTGTTCGAGGCCGGCGCGCGTCCCATCTTCCTGGGCGGCGACCACGGGATCACGGGCTCGCTGATTCGCGGCCTCGCCGCCGCGCGCCCGCACACGAAGCTAGCCCTCGCCACCGTCGACGCCCACCTGGACGTGCGCGAGTACGACGACGACGCCTCGCTCTCCAGCGGCACCCCCTTTCGCCGCGCGCTGGAGACGCCGGTGCTGGAGGGCGCGCGCGTGGCGATGCTGGGCCTGCGCCGCTTCGCCAACTCGCGCTTCTACCTGGAGTGGGCGGCGTCCCACGGCATCCACCTGGCGAGCGTCGACGAGGTGGCCGCGCAATCCCCGGAGCGCGCCGCCCGCGCCGCCCTGAACCGCATCACCGCGCACGCCGACGCGTTCTACCTGAGCATCGACATGGACGCCGCGGACGCCTCCGCCGCCCCCGGCGTGAGCGCCCTCGGTATCGGCGGCCTCTCCGCGCGCGAGATGATCGCCCTCGTCCGCACCCTCGCCGCCGACCCGCGCCTCGCCGCCGCCGACATCATGGAGACCTCCCCCCCGTACGACTCCGACGGCCGCACCGCGAAGCTCGCCGCGCGGCTGCTGCTGGAGTTGCTGGCGGCGGCCCCCTCCCCCCGGCCCCCTCCCCCGCCTGCGGGGGCGCAGGGCGGGTGAGGGGGAGAAATCCGTCCGCGCTTCGCAGATGCCCGTAGGGGCGCGATTTATCGCGCCCGTGTCACGGGCGGCACCGCCCCCCATCCCCGCGCACCAAATCCCGGTAGGGGCAGACCTGCGTGTCTGCCCACCGCCCGCGCCACCTCCACGCCTGCCCTCCCGCACCAATCCCGTAGGGGCTGCCCCACGTGGCTGCCCGTGCTTCGCCGCGCGCCGATCTAGGCACCGCGCACCAACCCACGCGAACGCCCCTCCCCCGCGGTTTGGGGGAGGGGCCGCGAGGAACGAGCGGGGGAGGGGGCCCTCCGCCCTGCCCCGTGCGCCCGCCCCCCCCCCCCCCAAA
>DASVTZ010000192.1 GCA_036387335.1 Longimicrobium sp. | reverse complement strand
TTCGTTAACAAACAGGGCTGTAATCGAACATGAATAGGTGAGCCGTAGTGCCGCAACGATCACGAACCCACACACGAGTCGAATCATGATCCGCATCGCCATCGGGGTTGCCGTGCTGGCCGCGTTCGCCGCCTGCGCCGGGGGAAGGGGCGCCGCATCGCCGCCGGGGGACGCGGTCGCGCTGGAGGGCGTCACCGTGATCGACGGCACCGGTGCGCCGCCGCGGCCGGGGATGACAGTGCTGGTGCGGCGAGGGCGCATCGCGGGGATCTTCGCCGCCGGGTCGCAGCGGCTCCCGGCCGGCACGCGCGTGGTGCCGCTCGCCGGGCATTACGTGATCCCGGGGCTCATCGACTCGCACGTGCACCTCGCCACCTCTGACCGCGGCGGCATCTACCCCTCGCTCCTGCGCCACACCCTGATGGGCGGGGTGACGACGGTGCGCGACATGGGAGGGCGCACCGAAAAGGTGGCGGAGCTGGCGCGGGCGGCCCGCACCGACACGGCGCTCTCCCCGCGGATCTACTACTCGGCGGTCGTGGCGGGGCCGCGCTGGTTCGCGACGTACGACTCGGTCCGGGTAAGGTACTGGTCCGCGGGGCACGTGGCGGGGAGCGCTCCGGGCGTACGCATGCTCTCCGCCGACGCGGAGATCGACGGCATCGTGCGCGAGGCGCGGCGCATCGGCGCCACGGGGATCAAGGTGTACTCGGACGTCCCGCCCGCCCGCTTCGCCGCGCTGGCGCGGGCGGCGCGCGCGCAGGGGCTGCGCGTGTGGACACACGCCGTGGTGCCCCCCACCAGCCCCGGCGAGCTGGTGGCCGGGGGCGCTCAGGTGATGAGCCACTCCGACCAGGTGATCTGGGCGGGCGCCCCCGCGGTGGGCGATCGCGATGCTCGGCGCGTGCTCCTGCGCACGGTCTCGCCCCAGGGGCCCGCCTTCGCGGCGCTCTTCCGCGCCATGCGCCAGCGCGGGGTGATGCTGGAGCCCACGCTGTACGTCATGCAGGGGCGGGGCGACGGCGTGCCCGCGCGCGCCTCGCTCGACACGCTCCCCGGGTGGGCGGTAGATGCGGCCGCCGCGGCGCACCGCGCGGGAGTGCGCCTGCTGGCCGGCACTGACGACATGGGGCGCCAGTCGCCCAACATCCACGGCGAGCTTCAGCTCCTCGTGCGCCAGGTGGGGCTCACCCCGCTGGAGGCGATCCGCAGCGCCACGCAGTACGGGGCGGAGGCGCTGGGCGCGCAGGACTCCCTCGGCACCATCGCGCCGGGCAAGGTGGCCGACCTGGTGGTGCTGCGCGCCGATCCCTCAACCGACATCCGCAACACGCAGACGATCGCGTACGTCATGCAGCGCGGCCGCCTCCACGCGCGTACCGAGCCGTGGCACAGGATGCCCCTGTCCGATCCACCGGCCGCGCCCTGACGCCGGTGCGTCCTTTTGGCGGCCTCGCCGTCTTATATTGGAGGGGGCGCCCGGCCCCCGCGCATTCCACCGGCGAGACATCGTGACGGCTACGGCAACCATCCCGACCACCGAGCAGGCCTGGACCGAGTTCCGCGACGGCCTGCACGGCTTCCTCCTGCGCCGCGTGGGCGATCCGGATGTGGCGGACGACCTTCTCCAGGACGTCTTCCTCAAGGTGCACACGCAGCTCGCCGCGCTGCGCGACCCCGGCCGCCTGCACCCCTGGATGTACCGCGTGGCGCGCAACACCGTCGCGGATCACTTCCGCGCGCGCCGCGGCGCCACGCCGCTCTCCGAAGCCCTCCCCGCCCCCGAGCGCGAGCGCGACGCCGTGGCGGAGCTCGCGCCCTGCATTCGCGCTCTGGTGTCGCGGCTCCCGTCCGCCGACCGCGACGCCCTCGAGCTCACCGACCTCGGCGATCTCACCCAGACGGAGCTGGCCCATCGCCTCGGCATCTCCCCCTCCGGCGCCAAGTCGCGCGTGCAGCGTGCGCGTGCCCGCCTCAAGGAGGCCGTACTCGCCTGCTGCGCAGTATACCTCGACGCGGCCGGCAGCGTGGACGACTACGCTCCGGGCCCAAACTGCCACTGCCACAGCGGAGATGGAGAAGCGGGCCGATCCTGCGCGTAATTGTTCTTTCAGTTTCCTCTGTGGCGCTGTGTGAGGCCCTCTGTTCTCTTTCCGTCCTGCGTCTCTGCGAGGTGAGCCTGCGTCCTTTTCCGTTCGCCCACGTCTCTAGGGATGTACCCCGCGACGATGCGGCGGACGACCGGACAACATCCCAAGGAGCGATCCCATGCGCACGAACGACGATCTCACGCACCTCATCTCCCTCGCCGCCGAGCCCACCCCGTGCGACCCGCAGGACTCCTGCTGCGACGACGACTGCTGCGAGGGCACCACCGGCGACAGCGGCCCCTGCTGCTGAAACCTGCGTGGGAGGCGCCGACCGCCGGCGTCTCCCACGTGGGCGGCGCGGCCGATCCCCCTCAAACGATCCGGGGTATTACATACTACCCGGAAGGAGGATGCACTCACTACCAGACGGCCGACGATGGCACGCAGGGACAAGACGCTCGCCGCGATGGAAGGCAACCCGAACGGGTGGCGTTACGACGAGGTGGCTTCCGTCCTGCGTGCGTTCGGGTTCGAGGAGCGGAAGGGCGCGACGAGCCACCGCCAGTGGAAGCACCCAAAGGCGGACGCGGTGACACTGGTAGCCGGTTCGGGGAAGGTTGCGTCCTATCAGGTGAGACAGGCCGCTGAGGCGATCCGCCAATCCATGGAGGACGAAGAATGAGCGTTGATGAATACGTGTCCCTGCCCTGGACAGTGCACGGGAGGGCTGTGCGAGAGAGCGCGGAGGAGGCGCCGTACTACCTCGTCACGATTGAGGAGATGCCCGGCTTCTCAGTGGTCGCTGATACTGCCACCGAGGCGCGCGCGCTGTTCCCAATCGTACTGCGAGAGTACATCGAGGCGATGCTGGAATCGGGACGGACCGTGCCGGTGCCTGCGCTCGTCGAGACGAGCTACGCGCACGGCGGGAGCGGCGCGGGTGGGCCCAGGTGATTGCGTCGAAGTCGCAGTTGGCAAGCGCTCCGTCGCGCTCGTGCCTGGGTACGTCGCGCGGCCCCTTCGGCGTACGCGCGCGGAACCCGGCGGGTGCGGCTTCTGAGGCGCGGCCGCCCCCCTTTGCTCACGCTTGACTAAACAAGTTTTGTTGATACATTCACCCGCATGACTACGGCGACCCGCAACCCAGCCCAGGTGGCGCGCTGGTTCCATGCGCTCTCGGACGAGACCCGTGTCCAGATCGTCGAGATGCTGGTGGGCGGAGAGCGGTGCGTGTGCGACCTGCAGGAGGCGCTCGACGCGGCACAGTCGCGGCTCTCCTTCCACCTCAAGGTGCTCAAGGACGCCGGGCTCATCTCCGGCAGGCGCGAGGGGCGGTGGAACCACTACTCGCTCAACCCCGGCGTGCTCGAGGCGATGGGCGAGTACCTGGCGGAGGCGGCATCCGCGCAGCACGGCGGCGCGTGCCAGGGTGGGTGCTGCCGGTGAGTTTTTTTGATCCGAAACATCAACATTTCCTGATTGAAGGGAGCCGCGCGATGAGCGATCTGGGCGGGCGGGATCTTCCGGTGGCGGTGATCGGGGCGGGGCCGATCGGTGTGGTGGCGGCCGCCCACCTGGTGAGTCGGGGTGAGACGCCCCTGGTGCTGGAGGCGGGGGATGCGGTGGGCGCGAGCATCCGGCAGTGGGCGCACGTGCGGCTCTTCTCCCCCTGGCGCTATCTGGTCGATCCGGTGGCGGTGTCGATGCTGGAGGGGGCGGGATGGACCGCGCCGGACCCGGAGGCGCTCCCAACGGGCGGAGAGCTGGTGGAGCGCTTCGTGGAGCCGCTCGCCGCCCTCCCCGCCATCGCGCGGCACATCCGGCTGGGCGCGCGCGTGACGGCGATCGCGCGGCACGGCTTCGACAAGATGAAGACGCCCGGCCGCGACCGGGCCCCGTTCGAGCTGGTGGTACAGACTGCAGGTGGCGAGGAGCGCATCCTGGCGAAGGCGGTGGTCGATGCCTCGGGGACGTACCTCTCGCCCAACCCGCTCGGCGCCGGCGGCCTCCCCGTGCCCGGCGAGACGGAGCTCGCCGGGCGCATCGTCTACGGCATCCCGGACGTGCTCGGCCGCGACCGCGCGCGCTACGCGGGGAAGCGGGTGCTGGTGGTGGGAAGCGGGCACTCCGCCTTCAACGCCCTCCTCGACCTCGCCGCCCTCGCGCGGCAGGAGCCGAACACGTCGATCGTGTGGGCCATCCGCCGAGCCAGTACCGCGCAGCTCTACGGCGGCGGCGCGGACGACCAGCTCGCCGCCCGCGGCGGCCTCGGCACGCGGATGCGCGCGCTGGTGAGCACAGGCGCCGTCCGCCTCGTCACCGCCTTCCGTGCCACGCGGCTGGATGCGGACGCGGATGGCATCACGGTCAGCGGCGAAGACGCATTCATCGGCCCGGTCGACGAGATCATCGTCACCACCGGCTTCCGCCCGGACCTGTCGATCACGCGCGAGCTGCGGCTGGGGCTCGACCCCGCGCTGGAGAGTCCGGTCGCGCTCGCGCCCCTCATCGACCCCAACGAGCACAGCTGCGGAACGGTGTACCCGCACGGCGCGGCGGAGCTGGCGCACCCGGAGCCCGGCTACTACACGGTCGGGATGAAGAGCTACGGCCGCGCGCCGACCTTTCTCCTCCTCACCGGCTACGAACAGGTGCGCTCCGTCGTCTGCGCCCTCGTCGGCGACGAAGCCGGCGCCAAGGCGGTCGAGCTCGTGCTTCCCGAAACCGGCGTGTGCTCCACCGACCTGGGCGGCTCCTGCTGCTCCGAGCCGGCGCCCGTGCTGGTGGGGCTCGGATCGAGGAGCGGGCGGCCCTCGCTTCCCCTGGCCGGCGCGCGGTGAGGTGAACCCGACACCCGCATGAGATCCCCCATGGAATCGGTCACCGTGCGCCCGGCCGAGCCGCGCGACGTGGCGGCGATCACCGCCATCTTCAACGAAGGGATTCGCGGCCGCGGCGCCACCTTCGAAACGCGGGAACGCGACGAGGCGGAGGTCGGGCCCTGGCTCGGCAATCCGCGCCACCCCGTCCTCGTCGCCGTGCGTGACGGACAGGTGCTGGGTTGGATCGCCGCCTCCGCGTACCGTCCGCGCGAGTGCTACGCCGGAATCGCGGAGTTCTCGGTGTACGTGGCGGGCGTTGCACAGGGCCAGCGCGTGGGCGACCGGCTGATGGAGGCGTTTCTCCCCGCCTGCGCGGCGGCCGGACTGTGGAAGGTGCTCTCGCGCATCTTTCCCGAGAATGCGGCCTCGCTCCGCCTCTGCGCGCGCCACGGCTTCCGCGTGGTGGGCACCTACGAGCGGCACGGGCGCCTCGACGGCGTCTGGCGCGACGTGGTGATCGTCGAGCGGCTCCTGACCCCATGAACCCACATGGGTATGCCGTTTGTTAATTCCTCTCGCGGTCTAGCCCGCTGCAACTGCGCGTGACCAACTAACTACTCTCCTTTGAGAATGTGAGTCAATTCATGAGTTCTCTCGTGTACCTTGATCTTAGCACAATCGTTACTCTTGAACGATCCTACAAGCGTGACCCAAAGCGCTTCAGCGAGTTCGTTGCTCGCTGGCAAGAAGCAGAGTGTGTACTGGCATTATCCTTCGTTCATTTTCTGGAAATCTCGGGGTCCGTTCACGCGGACTCTCGTAACGCACGGGTTCGGGTGTTACAAGCACTTGAACCGACGCGTACGGACTTGAGTCCCAGTGGAGACGCGCCCCGTGCCCTTCAACAGCTTGCCGGCCGTGAGGTTTTCGCCGCCCTGGGCCGTATCGCTGGACAAGAGTCGCGGCTTGCGAGTATGGACCGGCATTGGACCGCATTTCCTACCTCGGTACCGGACAGTACCACCGGTGCGCTGCTTCGTACTCTCATCCCGAGATCACCGGCGGATTTACGCGGAGTTTCGTAAGGCATCCGAAATAGAAGCCTCCGCACGCAGCAGATCAACGGATTCCAAACGCTTGCAAACCCGCTTGCGTGATCTACCAAGCGGGGGTTTCGATGCCGACGACGCAGCTTCGGCGAGAGCGTGGCTTCAGACTTTTCTCGAAAGCGATCAATGGAAGACCGATTTGGCTAACGCGATTGCACCCGGGTCACGCGAGGAGGTTGAGCGATTTGTACGGGAGTGGACCGAGCAGACATTTGAGGAGATGCTCACGGCCGGAGCACGAGAGGTATTCGCCCGCCGCGTCGAAGCCGATTTCCCTGGGGCTCTGAAGCGACGTACGGACGAACTTATCTCACGGCATGTATTCCGACAGATCGTTGAGGATACGGTTGTTAGCGTCCTAAAGGTAACGGACCCGCCGACCGTGATGAAACTGGTGGATTCCGTTCTTCTGGAAGACTGCCCAGGGACTTGGCTGCGGTTCGCTGTGGAGCGGGAACTTCGCGCAGCGCGTACAAAGTGGGAACCGGGCGCCACGTACGATCTCCTTCACCTCTCTCACCTCCCCTACGTCGACGTAATGTTTACCGACGGCGAAATTGCGGATAACACCCGGAAAGTGAGGCAGCGTAGCGGGGTCCCGCCTGCCGTTGCGGAGGCGCCCGCCCCCATTCCTGTTGCCGCGTCACTGGACGAAGTAGAGCGTGTTATTCGTTCGCTCCCCAGAACTCCTGAGGGTCGAAAATCTGAACCGGGCTGATTGCGTTGTGGCTCGCGAGGTGCTGAAAGGATGCCGCGCACGGGCTACGACAGCGGGGGGGTGCACGTGAGCAAGATTCGAGACTGGAGCGGGCGACACTGGAGCGGGCGGGTGCCGGGGAGGCGGGCGCGGGGGCTGCTGCGCGGGCTTGGGTTGCGCAGGCTCGCGGCCGAGACGTTCCGCGGGTTCTACGAGGACGACATCATGACGTACGCCGCGGCCGTGGCGTACCAGGCGCTCTATGCCCTCTTCCCCTTCATCATCGTCCTGCTGGCGCTGTTCAGCTTCCTGGACCGGCCCGAGCTCTTCCAGTGGCTCCTCGAGCACAGCCGGCGCTTCCTGCCGGGCGAGGCGTCCGCACAGGTGGAGCAGGTGGTCGCCGAGATCCGCGGACGCCGCCAGAGCGGGCTCCTTTCCGTGGGCCTGCTGACGACGCTGTGGATCGCGTCCGGGGGCGTGCGCTCGGCCATGAACGCGCTCAACAAGGCGTACGAGGTGCCCGAGGGGAGGGCGATCTGGAAGCGCTTCGTCCTCTCGTTCGGCTACGTTCTGCTCGCCGGGTCGCTGGTGGTGGTGGCGACGGGGCTGATGGTGTTTGGGCCGATGGCGAGCGACTGGGGGCTGCGGCAGGTGGGCGCGCCCGCCGGCATCCGCGAGGCCGTCGCGTGGCTGCGCATTCCGCTGGCGATCGCGGGGGCGGTGGCGGGCGTCTTCCTCGTCTACCTGGCCATGCCCAACGTGAAGCAGCGCGTGGCGCTCGTGGTGCCCGGCGCGGTGTTCTCAGTGGTGCTGTGGGGCCTCGTCTCGCTCGGCTTCCGCTGGTACGTGGAGCACCTCGGGCAGTTCAGCGTCACCTACGGCAGCGTGGGCGCGGTCATCGTCCTCCTCACCTACTTCTACCTGTCGTCGCTGATCCTGCTGACCGGCGCGGAGCTGAACGCCGCCATCCAGCGCGCGCGGCCGCAGGAGGGTGATGCGTGCCCAAAGGAGCTTCCGGACGACGACGACCAGGAGCCGGCGAAGGAGCAAGTCGCGTAACAGCAGGGCCTCACGCGGAGGCGCGGAGACGCAGAGAGAACTTCGCTGCAGTTGGGAGCCAGACACCACACCGGGGGCGGCGGATTGGGAACGGAAAGCGGACTGGCGGGACAGCGGCCACACGTCTTTGCCTCGGGTGGCGTGGACAGGGCGGGTGAGAGGCGTAAGGATGCGGACTGGATCGCCGCGCGGATGCGCGATCCGCGCACCCGCTTCGCGCCCGTGTGGGAGCACCGCAACCTCTTCGTGGCGGATGAGGACGCCCCCCGCGCCGCCTGGCTCACGGCGGCAGAGGCGGCGCCGCTGGTGGATGGGGGCGGATACACCGTGCTGCTGGGCGTGGCGGACGACGTCACGTACTTCTCTTTCCCCGTGGATGACGAGCGGGCGGAGGACCCCGCCATCGCGAACGCGGGCGGGTGGGGCGACCTGCGCCGCTACGGACTGACGATGGAGCCGGCGGAGGCGGGGTTGCTCGCCTTCGCGCGGGGGATGGGGCACTGGCACGCGCGCCACCGCTTCTGCGGCGTGTGCGGCGCGCCCGCGGAGGTGCGCGAGGCGGGGCACCTGCGCGCGTGCACGGCGTGCGGCACCCACCACTTTCCGCGCACCGATCCGGCGGTCATCATGCGCGTGCAGCACGGCGAGCGCTGCCTCCTGGGCCGGCAGCACGTCTGGGAGCCGGGGGTGTACTCGGTGCTCGCCGGCTTCGTGGAGCCCGGCGAGAGCCTGGAGGACGCCGTCGCGCGTGAGGTGATGGAGGAGTCCGGCGTCGCCATCACGGACGTGCGCTACCACTCCTCGCAGCCGTGGCCCTTTCCCGGCTCGCTGATGATCGGCTTCACCGCCGCGGCGCTCGCCGACGAGATCCGCATCGAGGACGAGATGGAGGAGGTGCGCTGGTTTACCCGCGACGAGGTCTACCGCGGGCTCGCCGACGGCACCTTTCGATTCCCATCCAACTATTCCATCTCTTACCGGCTGGTCATGGACTGGCTGAAGGGTTGAGCCCGTTCAGAGAACAACCGTTTCCGTTCTCTGAACCCGTTCGGACACCCTCGGAACACCCTCCCGTTAGGCTCTTAACCACCGAAAAACCGCATGGTTGCTCGCTTTTCGGCATGCGGCACGTCGAGCACGCCCGTTGCCTTAAGAGAAGCCGACCGAGCGCGATGAGCGCGCTGCGGTGGACCAACCCCGAGCAAACGAGGCTCCCCATGAAGCAGCTCCTCACGGTACTCGCCCTCGCCGCCCTCGCCGCCTGCGGCGACAAGGATGCCGACAACAACAACACGGGCGCGACCACCGATCCGGCGGCCAGCTCCGCCCCGGCGACGACCGATCCGGCGGCGACCGCCCCGGTGACCGACCCGGCCGCGACCCCGGCCATGCCCGCGGACTCCGCGGCGGCCGCGGGCACCACCGCCGCCCCGGCGGCGGGCACCGACTCGGCGGCTCCGGCCAGCCACTGAGCCAGCCCGGCAGGATGAACGAAAGGGGCGCACCCACCCGGGTGCGCCCCTTTCCTCACATGGTCCGGCGGTCCGCTATCCCCTACCGGCCGCCATCGCCCGCTGCACGTACTCCATCAGCGGGCGCATGCCGGCCACGTCCATCCCGTGCACCGTGGATTCCTCGCGGTACACGTTGCCCAGCGAGCGCTCGATGCCGGGGTTGCCGCCGGTGAACTCCTGCACCAGCCCCATCCAGCGCCGGGCCAGCGCCTGCACGCGCTCGTCGGCGGGGTCGGTGCCACGCTCCATCTCGGCGCGCACCTCGTCCATCAGCCGCGGCCACTCGGCCTCCACCTCGCGGATGCGCTCCTCGCCCACCTGCTCGCGGCGCTGACGCAGCTCTTCCATCTGCTCCGGGGTGTAGTATTTCTCGAACATGGTCATCGCCTCGATCGTTTGAATGAGCTCGTCGGCGGAAACCGTTTCCGCCGCGCGGAGCCGGGACGCGATCTCCTCCAGCCGCTCGCACAGCCGCTGCTGGAGGCGGATCTGCTCGCGAACGCGTTCCAGGTGGAGCTCCACCACGTGGGCGGGGGAGAAACGTGGGTCGTCCAGCATCCCGCGGATCTCGTCCAGCCCCCATCCCAGCCGCCGCAGCGACTGGATGCGGTGGAGCCGCTCGACTTCGTCGTCGCCGTACAGGCGGTGCCCGGCCGGCGTGCGGCGTCCTGGCCGCAGCAGCCCCACCTCGTCGTAGTGGTGCAGCGTGCGGACGGTAAGCCCCGTACGCCGCGCCAGCTCCCCTACCTTCCACCCGCTCGCCTTCATCGCATCCGCTCCGTGTTCTGTGTGGCCACGGCACCACTCTACAACCTCACGTAGCGTGAGGTGCAAGGGGTACGATGAAAATGCCCCTGGAGACGGGCTTACCGGCGCGACAGGCTTCTACTGAAGGGGCTCACCCAGAGACACAGAGAAAGGCACCGAAGAAGGGAGAACTCCCCGTTTTTCTCTGTGGCTTTCTGTTCCTTCCGTGTCTCTGTGTGAAATGCTGTTCCTTAGCGGTCCTGGATTTGCGAACGCCATCCGCCGCAACACGTTAGCATCCACCCGCAACAGAATGAGGCGAGCATGTCGGCAGAGAGCAAGGGGAACACCGGGACGGCGGACGTCACCTACAACCTGGTCAGCATCCTCTTCCACGCGCTCCAGGGCGCCGAGACGTACGACCAGTTCGTGCGCGACGCCGAGCAGAGCGGCGACGAGGACCTCGCGCAGTTCTTCCGCACCGTCAAGGAAGAGGACGAGCGGCGCGCGAACCAGGCCAAGCAGATCCTCGGCCGCCGGCTCACGCAGAACCAGTAGCCGCCCGGACGGAGGCGCGGACCATCTCCGCGCCTCCGCCATCCACCCCGCCCCGAACTCGCCCGTGAAGCTCTGGATCGACGCCGACGCGGCCCCGCGCGACGTCAAGGAGATCGTCTTCCGCGCCGCGTTGCGCCTGAAGCTGGAAACGGTGATGGTGGCCAACCAGCGCCTCCCCGTCCCCCTGGACAACCCGTTCGTCACGGCCGTGCGCGTGGAGGGCGGCCCAGACGTCGCGGACCTCCACATCGCCGAGCACGCCGCCCCCGGCGACGTCGCGGTCACCGCCGACATCCCCCTGGCCTCCGCGCTGGTGGAGAAGCGCGTGGCCGTGATCGACCCGCGCGGCGAGGAGTACACCGCCGACTCCATCGGCGAGCGGCTGGCGGTGCGCGACTTCATGGACGGGCTGCGCGGCGCCGGCGTGGAAACGGGCGGCGCCCGGCCATACGGCGCGCGGGACAAGCAAGCGTTCGCCGCCGCGCTGGATCGCGTCCTGACGAAGGCGATGCGGGCGGGGCGGTAGGGGGGTGGGAGAGGGTGGGAAGCCGGGTGGAGAGCCCAGGTGGAGCCGGAGTGGAACTCGAGTGGCCGGGCGGTTGAAACCGCTGCAACAACCGCGGGAAACCTGCCTTCGCAGGTTGGGGGGGCGAGATCGGTGCGGGGAGGTAACACCGGTCCCGGGGGCCAAAGATGGGTCCGGCGGCGGGTCGCCGGGGATAAATCCCCCGGCTGGAACTACGCGAAGGCGGCTAAAGCCGGCTCGTACGCGCTGGCGTCAGGGGCCGAGTCCGCGCAGGCGGACTTTGCGTGGTTCCAGCCGCGAATTCATTCGCTCTGGTCCCGGGGCCCTACCAGCCTCACCCCACCAGCTCGCTCTCGCCGCGCCCCTGCAGGAACGACTGGGCGAACTTGTCGGCGGGGACGGGGCGGCCGATCAGGTAGCCCTGGGCGAAGTCGCAGCCGAGGTCGTGCAGGGCGGCGAGCTGCTCGCGGGTCTCGACGCCCTCGGCGACGACGCGCACGCCCAGGCTGCGGGCGAGGGCGACGATGGTGCGCACGATCTCCGCGCCCTTGTGCGCGCCGGTGCTGCCGCCGTCGAGGCCCGCCACGAAGGAGCGGTCGATCTTGAGGGCGTCGAGCGGAAGGCGGTGCAGGGAGCTGAGCGACGAGTAGCCCGTGCCGAAATCGTCCAGGTACACCTGCACGTCGCGCTTCTTGAGCGCGCGCAGCACCACCGCGGCGGCGGCGGGGTCCTGCACCAGCGAGCTCTCGGTGAGCTCCAGCTTGAGGGCGCCTGGCGGAAGGTGATGCTCGCGCAGGGTGGCGGCCACGGCATCCACCAGCCCCGGCTCGCGCAGCTGGCGAGCGGAGAGGTTGACGCTCACCTCCAGCTCCGCGGCCTCGGGAAGCTCGGCGCGCCACCACGCGATCTGCCGCGCTGCCTCGTCCAGCACCCACGCCCCCAGCGCGCCGATCAGCCCCGTGTCCTCGGCCAGCAGGATGAAGCGGTCCGGCGGCACCGGGCCGTGCACAGGGTGCTCCCACCGCGCCAGCGCCTCGGCGCCGACCACGGCGCCCGTGTCCAGCGACACGATGGGCTGGAAGTAGAGGCGCAGCTCGCCCCGTTCCAGCGCGGCGCGCAGGTCCGTCTCCAGGCGTAGGCGCTCGACGACGGCGCGGTGCATCGACGCGTCGAAGACGGCCAGGTGGGTGCCGCTGGTACCCGCCTTGGCGTGGTACATCGCCATGTCGGCATTGCGCAGCAGCTCGTCCGGCGACTCACCGGGGCAGTCCCCCAGCGCCACGCCGATGCTGGCCGAGGTGTACGTACGGTAGCTCCCCAGCTCCAGCGGCGCGGCGAGAACGTCGCGCACCTGTCCCGCCACCGTGAGCGCCTCCTCCTTGCCGGAAACGCGCGGTAGGAAGAGGATGAACTCGTCGCCGCCAAAGCGCGCCACCGTGTCGCCGGGGCGCGCGCAGGCGGCCAGGCGAGCGGAAACCTGGCGCAGCAGCTCGTCGCCGGCGCCGTGGCCCAGCGAGTCGTTGACGTTCTTGAAGCGGTCCAGGTCCAGGAAGAGGACCGCGCACTTCCCCGGCTCCCCCTCCGGAGTTTCCGACGCCTCATGCATCCGCTCCGCCAGAAGCACGCGGTTAGGGAGGCCGGTGAGCGGGTCGTGGAGCGCCAGGTGTCGGAGGCGCTCCTCCAGCAGCTCCCGCTCCGCCTCGGCGCGGGTGCGCTGGGTGACGTCGTCCACCATCGCGACGCAGAAGCGCGGCTTTCCATCCGCGTCGCGCACCACCGATGCGGTCAGGCGCACGGTAAGCTCGGTGCCATCCTTTCGGACGTACCGCTTTTCGAGCTGGTAGTGCGCCAGCTCCCCCGCCACCAGCCGCCGGAAGAGGCGGCTGTCGCGCTCCTGGTCGTCCTCGTGGTCGAGCGACGCGAAGGGGAGCTCCTTCATCTCCTCCGCGGTGCGCCCCACCATGCGCAGGAAGGCGGCGTTCGCGTCGATGAAGCGCCCCTTCATGTCCACCACGGCGATCCCCATGGCGGAGCCCTCGAAGACCGCACGAAACCACTCCTCGCGCTGCTGCAGGGTGCGCAGCAGCTCGTCGGTCTCGGGCGAGCGAGGGGGGGTGGGCGTTTTCATCGGCACGGGTTGCCGCCGGAAATGTCGTGGTGCCGCATCGTTCCGTTACAGGTGGATTCCTCGCGGGCCGCCGTGGCTCCTCGCGCCGTCTCCTCCGCACGGTTCACGCCGGGTGCGCGCGGGCGCGCTCCGGGGCACACGGATTGCCCACTCGGGATGGTTTCCAAACATCCACCGGGGAGCGGCAAAATGTCGGAGATGGCCGAGGGGACCGACGTGCAGAACACGGTATCCGAGCTGCGGCGCAACGCCTTCCTGCGGCGCATCGCCGACGTGTCGCAGGAGGATCCCAACCGCTGGGTGCCGGTGGGGATCATCGGCGACGAGCTGGGGCTGCCGTACGAGGTGGCGCTCGCTATCATCGACGAGCTTCGTGCGGCGGGGCTGATCCAGCGTGGCGGCGGCGGCCGTCTGGAGCCTCCGCACGGCCCGCGCGTCCACATCCTCCCTGAAGGGATCGAGCACCTGCGCGCCCTGGAAGCCCGCTAGCGCTACGACGCGGGCCCCAGAAAGCGCCGCGCCACGCGCACGTAGCGCAGGTCCTGCTCCTCCTTGGGGAGCGCCTCGGCCTCGCGCAGCAGGCGGCGGACGTGGCGATGCAGCCTCGGCTCGCCCCAGCGGTACCCCGTTGCGGCCTCGGCGCTGGGGGTGTTCGCGTCGCGCGCGGCCTCCAGCAGCGCCCGCGCCGCCGCCGCGTCGAACCCCGGATCGTCCCGCGGCGGCAGCATGAAGCGCCCGGGAACTGCATCTCCTTCGTCTTCCTTTACGAACGCTCGCGACATCGTCCTCTTCTCCGCTCCGTTCACCCACCCCCGCCCGCCAGGACTGCACAAACCCCGCCGCAAAGACGAACCGGCGGCAGCACGTTTCAGCCCGGCTTGCGCAGACACCACGTGGTCATGGCGCGCAGATCCTGGACGATGGTGGTCTTGAGCGGATCCAGCGGGAGGGCGCCGAGCCGGCCGGCGTGATGCGCGAGAAAGGGCGTGTCCACCAGGAAGCGCTCCGAGCCGTCGGGAAGCCGATGGCGGCGCCCCTGGATCGGCTCCACCCGCTCCTCCATCCCGATGCTCGACGCGAGCCGCGCGAAGAAGATTCCGCCGGGCCGCAGCACTCTCCACATCTCGTCGAGCATCGCCGCGAAGTGCGCCTCGTCGTCCGCGAAGTGGAGGACGGCGCTGCTCAGCACGGCGTCCATCGAGGCATCGCCAACGGGCATCGCCTCGACGGCGGCGTGCTGGAAACGGTCGGCGGGGGCGTGCGGAGCGAGCCGCGCCGCGAGCCGCCGCACGCGCGCGATGGCGTCCGGGTCGCGGTCGGTGCCGAAGACGTCGAAGCCGTTCTGGAGGAAGTAGACGAGGTTGCGCCCGGCGCCGCACCCCGCATCGAGCACGGTGCGCACGCCGTCGAAGCGGCCTTTGAGGAGCTGGTCGAAGAGGTAGATGTCGATCTCGCCGAAGCGAGAGCGCAGCTCGCTCACCGCCGCGGCGACCGGACGGCGGCCTCTTTCAGCAGCTGGATGCGCTCGAGATCCGCGCGGAGACGCTTGAGTGCCGCCGCCGCATCGTCCTTGCTCGGCGCCGGCCCGCACACGTTGGGGATGGAAACGATGCGGTCGTCGCCCTTGTGCGCCGGCATGGGGGCGGTCGGGGCGGTCGGCTTGTGCGCGATCCTGTCCGCCGTCACGCACGGCGGCGGGCGCAGCACGACGTGGAGCGGAGCGGGCCCGCCCTTGCGCACCGGACCCTCCGCCCGCACCACCCCCACCGCGCACACGATCAGCGCGAGCGTTCCGATCTTGACGATGCTTCTGTCGAGCTCGCTCATGTGCGATCCAGGGGAAGGAGTTTCACGGCCAATCCGGCCGATCGGGGCCGATTCAGGAGCGAATGAATTCGCCACTGGAACCACGCAAAGTCCGCCTGCGCGGACTCGGAGTCCAATCGCCGCTCACGAGTCGGCTTCAGCCGCCTTCGCGTCGTTCCAGCCGGGGGATTCATCCCCCGGCGGTGCGGCGCCGGTTGCCCGCCTCCCGGGACCGAATCCGCCCCCACAACCTGCGAAGGCAGGTTTCCCGCGGTTGTTGCAGCGGTTTCAACCGCCGGACCCAACCAGCCCCCCCTCAGTGGCAGCGCCCCTCGCCCCGGTCGTGGAACCGGTCGCCGGCGACGGGCACGAACTCCCAGCTATACCCGTCCGGCCGGAACCGGAACGCGAGGACACCGTGGACGTCGTTGCTGACGGCGCGCGAGTACCGCTCGTTGTGGCCGCGGCCGTAAAGCGGCGCGCCGCCGGTGCCGACCACGAACGACACGATCCCGCGCTCACGGTCCAGCTCCCCATTCGGCGTGAGGGGATCGAAGCGCTCGTAGATGTGGTCGTGACCCGCGAGCACCACGTCCACCCCCCCGGCGTAGAGCACGCGCCACGCATCGAACACCCGGCTGGAGCCGCCGTGCTTGCCGCTGCTGAAGCGCGGCCGGTGCATGTACGCCATCGTGCAGCGCGAGGGATGCGCCCGCAAGTCGGCGGCGAGCCAGCGGAGCTGCGGTGAGCCCGCCTCGATCTCCACCTCGCTGTTCAGCACCACCACGTGCCAACCGTCGTGATCGTAGCTGTACCACCCTTCGCCCGGCTTCCCGGCACGCGCCCCGAAGTAGCGGAAGTAAGGTCCGCCCTTGTCCGTGCGCCGCTCGTGGTTGCCCAGCGCGGGGCGGGTGCGGTCCAGGTGGCGGCCCCAGGTGGGCGCGTAGCAGTCCGCGAACTGCGAAGCGGTCCCCGCCTGGTACACCGCATCGCCCAGCACCGCCACCACGCCATCCATGCGATCGAGGATGCGCGCCGTGGCTTCGTCCGAGCGCCACCAGCAAGACGCGATGTCCCCCGCCGCAAGCAGCGACACCCGCTCGCGCTTCCCGATCGGGCGCACCTCGCTCCCGCACGCGACGAGAAACAGGAGCGCGGCAACCAGCGCCGCGCCCCGGCGTGAGGCCACGACCCGGCTCCCCGTCACGCGGCCGGGCGCAGGCCGCGCATGAAGTCGATGGCGAGACGGTTGAAGCGGTTCGCCTGGTCCACGTTCACCACGTGCCCGCTGTCCTCCACCACCGTCAGCGTGGTGAAGGCGCGGTGCTTCTCCGCGATGCGCCGCACGGGGGGAAGGAACATGTGGTCCTCGTCGCCCATCAGGTAGAGCGTGGGGATAGGGATCTCGCGCTCCTCGAAGAGGCGCAGCAGCGGCGTAACCTCCAGCGTCAGGCGCCACCAGCGCAGGAACTCCTTCTGCGCCAGCTTGCGGGCCTCGTTCACGAAGAGCGAGCGGCTCTCGCGATGGCGGCGCCGCGGCATGATGATCCACGCGAAAAGGCGGTACAGCCACATGAAGGGGACGATGCGCTTCACCCAGTCGCCCGCGTGCACCAGCACGCGCGAGCGCAGATCCAGGCGCGTGACGGCGCCGCCGAGGACCATCGAGCGCACCCGGCCCGGCGCCATCTCCGCGAGCTGGCGGATGACGATGCACCCCAGCGAGATCCCCACGAAGTGCGCGGCGGGGATCTGCAGGTGGTCCATCACCTCCAGGATCTCGCGCGAGACGGCCTCGAAGGTGTAGTCCTCGTGCTGCTTCCACAGGTGGAGCGGCTCGCGCGACTCGCCGTGGCCGCGCAGGTCCACCAGCAGCACGTTGAAGTGCTTGCGGAACTCGCGCACCTGCCGGTACCAGATGGACGAGCTGCCGCCGGCTCCGTGCACGAACACGACCCAGTCGTGCTCGGGTGCCAGGAGATGGGTCCGGTGGTGAAGCATCGTCCTCGTCGGGTTTTCGATCAGGGTGTGGAACGGGCCGCGGAGGGCGGCTGCCGGCGGGGCTTCGCCGCGTTAGATTGCGGCGGGCCGCGGGCGTCGCGGCGCCCTCAAATCTAAGCGAATCCCATACTTGGCGCCATCCCCGATGTGCCTGATCCTGCTCGCCTGCGAGATGCATTCCACGTTCCCGCTGGTGCTCGCCGCCAACCGCGACGAGCGCTACGACCGCCCCGCCGCGCCCGCAGCGTGGTGGAGCGATGCGCCGGGCGTGCTCGCGGGGCGCGACCTCGAGGGACTCGGCACCTGGCTGGGCGTGGCGCGCGACGGGCGCTGGGCCGCCGTCACCAACGTGCGCGAGCCCGCCGTGCCGCAGCGCCCGGACGCCCCCTCGCGCGGCTGGCTGGTCGCCGATTTCCTGCGCGGCGCGGGCTCCGCGGAGTCGTACCTGTCCGCACTCGCTCCACGTGCGGACGAGTGGAATGGTTTCAACCTCCTGGCCGGCGATGCGGGTGGCGTGTGGTGGCTCTCCAACCGTGCGCCGGGTCCGGTCCGCGTGGAGCGGGGGGTGCACGGCCTCAGCAACGCCCTCCTCGACACCCCCTGGCCCAAGGTGGAGCGCGGCCGCGGCGACCTCACCCGCATCCTCGCGGGGCCGGAGGATGCGATGGAGGCGTCGCTCTTTGGCACTCTCGCCCTGCGCGACCCCGCCCCCGACGAGCGCCTCCCGGACACCGGCGTCGGCCTGGATGCGGAGCGGATGCTGTCGTCGCTCTTCATCTCCTCTGTGGCTTACGGCACGCGCGCATCCACCGTCCTGCGCATCCGCCGCGACGGCCGCATCTTTCTCACCGAACGCACGATCGATCCGGGGTCGGGCCGCTGGACGGAGGTCCGCCACGAGTTCGGTGCGAGACTGGCATCGTAAAATTGCCTCACGCGGAGGCGCGGAGACGCAGAGAGAAAGAGAGAACAGCAATAAAATTCATTCAGTTGTAATTCTTTCTCTGCGTCTCCGCGTCTCCGCGTGAGACCGCCGTTTCACAACTTTGGAATCGCTCTGAGCCATGCCCATCCAGACCATCAATCCCGCCACCGGCGAGACGCTGCGCACCTTTGAAGCGCTTACCGACGCCGAGGTGGACGCGCGGCTCGAGCGCGCGGAGGCGACGTTCCAGGAGTACCGCCGCACATCGTTCGCGCAGCGCTCCGCGTGGATGACGCGCGCCGCCGAGATCCTGGAGGAGAGCAAGGATACGCTCGCGCGGCTGATGACCACCGAAATGGGCAAGCCGCTCGCCGCGGCGGTCGCGGAGGTGGAGAAGTGCGCGTGGGCATGCCGCCACTACGCGGACAACGCCGAGCGCCTCCTGGCCGATGAGGAGGTGGAGACGCACGCGCGGCGCTCCTTCATCCGCTACCTGCCGCTGGGGCCGGTGCTGGCGGTGATGCCGTGGAACTTCCCGCTCTGGCAGGTCTTCCGCTTCGCCGCGCCGGCGCTGATGGCGGGGAACGTCGGGGTGCTGAAGCACGCGTCCAACGTGCCGCAATGCGCGCTCGCCATCGAGGACGTCTTCCGCCGCGCCGGTTTCCCCGATGGCGCCTTCCAGACGCTCCTTGTGGGCTCGGAAGCCGTGGCGCGCATCCTAGACGACCCGCGCATCCGCGCCGCGACGCTCACCGGGAGCACCCCCGCCGGGCAGAGCGTCGCCGAGCGCGCCGGGCGCAACCTCAAGAAGACGGTGCTGGAGCTGGGCGGGAGCGATCCCTTCATCGTCATGCCCAGCGCCGACTTGGACGCCGCGGCGCGCACGGCGGTGAAGGCGCGCGTCATCAACAACGGCCAGAGCTGCATCGCCGCCAAGCGCTTCATCGTGCACCAGGACGTCGCGGACGAGTTCGAGGCGCGTTTCGTCGCCGCCATGCAGGCCCTCCGCGTCGGCGATCCAATGAATGGCGACACGGACGTCGGCCCCCTCGCCACCGCCGCCATCCGCGACGAGGTGGACGAGCAGGTGCGCCGCTCGGTGGAAATGCGCGCGCGCGTCCTCGTCGGCGGCGAGCGCATCGACGGCCCCGGCTTCTACTACGCGCCCACCATCCTAACCGACATCCCGCCCGAATCCCCCGCTTACCACGAAGAGGTGTTCGGCCCCGTCGCCCTCCTCCACCGCGCCCGCGACGCCGCCGACGCGCTGCGCCTGGCCAACGACACCGTCTTCGGCCTGGGCAGCAGCGTCTGGACCCGCGACGAGGCCGAGGCGGACTTCTTCATCCGCGGCCTCGAATCAGGAATGACCTACGTCAACGCGATGGTCGCCTCCGACCCGCGCCTCCCCTTCGGCGGCGTGAAGCAGAGCGGCTACGGCCGCGAGCTCGCCGCCTTCGGCATCCGCGAGTTCGTCAACGTGAAGACGGTGTGGATGGAGTAGGCCCTCACCCCCGCTCGTTCCTCGCTGCCCCCTCTCCCGATAACAGGAGAGGGCTGCGCCCTCGCCGTTATCGAGAGAGGGGGCGGATTCAACCTGTAGGGGCGCGATTCATCGCGCCCGTGCCCGATGCTGCTCCGTCGCCCGCCTCAGGCACCAATCCCGTAGGGGCAGACCTGCGTGTCTGCCCTCCCCCGCCCATCCTCGATCTCCGCTCCCACACACAAAAACCCGTAGGGGCAGCCCCGCGTGGCTGCCCGTGCTCTCCCGTGCTCGGTAGCCCGCCCTCTGCGCGGATCTGCGGTTCGCGTTACACCTTGGGCGCGGCGAGCTCGGCGGGCGTGATGATGATTGTGCGGCCGGCGGTGGCCTCGGCGTGAACCAGGTCGTCGAACTCGCCCCGGCCTGAGAAGACAATCGTTTGGATCGTGGCGTCCGGGGTACCGAACTCCGCGCGCACCTGCTCGGCGCGGGCGCGGAGGGTGGCGAGGTGCGCGGCGGTCACCCTTCCCCACTTGCACTCACCCACCAGAATCTCCCCGCCCCCGCCCACGGCGACCACATCCACCTGGTTCTGCGAGTCGGCATCCCACCACTCACCCACGCGGAGCGGCTGAAACGGAAGCCGGTTGGTGCGCCGCACGAATTCACGGCAGATCTCCTCGAAGACGGGGCCCATGTGCTCGTCCAGGCGCGGACGTACGACCTCCTCCCACAGGTGAGCGGGGTCGACCAGGCCGATGCTCCCGGCGTTCACGAGCGGGGCGATGATCCGGTGCCAGAAGGCGAGGTAAGGGTCCGCGATCCGGTACATCGCACGCTTCGAACGGCGCGGGTCCCGCTCGGTGATGGGAACCACGCGCGAAACCAGCTGCATCTCCTCCAGCCAGTGCAGCGGGCGCAGCAAAGACCCGCCGGAGCGGCCGACGCGGCTGGTGATCCCCTTCCAGGTGTGCTCGCCCGTGGCGATCGTCTCCACGATCGTGTAGTGCACCTCCGCATCGGTCCGAAAGGCGTCCAGCGCGTGCTGCGCCTCGTCCACCAGCCGCCCCGCGGGATCCAGAAAGGCGTCCGCGACGTTCTCCTCCAGCGTCTGCGCGTCATCCAGCAGCGCGAGGTGCCCGGGGAGATTGCCGAACAGCGCGTAGGCGATCATCCGCTCCCGCACGTCGTGGCTGGGGAAGAAGTTCCCCACGTCCGCGAACGTGAACGGCGCAAAGGCGAGCCGCGCCGTCCGGCGGCCGTAGAGGGGCTGGTCCGCCTCCTCCAGCCGTGTCATCGCGGTGATGTACGAGCCGCTCAGCACCACCTTCATCCGCGTACCCGCCCAGCGGTGGTCCCACAGCTTCTGGATGATGGAGGGGAGCGCCGGCGCGGCCCCGGCCAGGTACGGGAACTCGTCGAGCACGAGAAGGAAGGGCGACTCACCGGCTCGTTCCGTCACGTATTCGAAGAGCGCCTCCCAGTCGGGAAAGCCCACGCCGCGCCGCAACGCCGGATCCCCGAAGTGCTCACCGACGGCCCGGCCGAGACTGGCGAGCTGCTCCGGCTCGGTGCGCATCGTGGCCTGGTAGTAGAGGCCGCCCACCTCCCGGACGAAGCGCGAAAGCACGTAGCTCTTGCCGATCCGGCGCCGCCCGACGGCGAACACCAGTTCCGGGCTCGCGCGGTTCCACAATTTGAGGAGCCTGCGCCACTCCGCATCGCGATCGTAGATCTCTGCGGGCTTCTCGATCATGACGTGCCTCAGAGTAACGGGAAAGTTTTCAGGACCTCCACTATTCTATGGTTCCAACGGTGGAACTTCCACTGGTGGAACCGCTGCGACTACGCGTGCGAGCGCAGCTTCCCGAAGCTCACCAGATGAGCAGCGGCAGCAGACGCGGGTAGGGAGGAGCACCTGCGCACAGGGGTGGCCGTTAGAGCGAAGGGCGTTGTGGAGCACCTAGAGATGAGGAGGAAGGATTATGAAGGATGCAGAGCCGGCGAGCGCGGACTGGCGACTTGGACCCGCGCGAGTTGGTAAACGTGAAGGCGGCCTAGACGAGGAGGTGTAGCGGCCGGGTTGACGCATCCATTTCCGGGAGTAGAATGTCAGCAGTGACCGAACGGCATAAGAGCCATTCTCCCGCTAGATTCGGAAGGGACGCTTGGGTCGACACTCGTGGTGATGGCATCGCTTCTAGACGCTCCGGAAAGCCGCCTCTAGATTTGGGCTGCGAGAGCGCGGACCGGTCCGTTGCCGCAAAATACCGGCGCTTCTCCGATATTTTGGACTTGCGCAAACTCGGTACCTCCGGCTGACGAGAAGGTGATTCTTGGAAGAACGTCCTGGTGTTTTCGCCCTGAATTCGCTGCTGCGATCCGCTGCTGGCCCTGGGGGTAGCTTGTCTAGTGTTGCTAGACAGGTCGTGCTTCGCCTGCTTGATCGACAGTTGCTTGGGCGCGGAGGGATTACGATTGATCCTGTGGTCGCCAGCGGAGAAATCACGCTGCACGAGGCAGTGATACCGGGCGGGATAGGGGATCTCCCGGGGCCAACCGCAGTGGACATTCGTGTGTACTACAAGTCCACCAGACTAGTCGAAGAGGGCAGGCTAGAGGCAATCATCACAGGGACTGGGGAGCGGTTTAGATCGCTTCTACTGATTATCATTACAGCGTTCGAGCTTAAAGCGGAAGAATTGCGGTCTTTGCGTCAACGTGCAGAGGCCGCAGCAGCAAAGGAGCCTTTTCCCCTAAACGTAGGCGTATGGACGAATTCTGAAATTGAATCTATTCTCCGCGAGTATCCGGACGCGGTGTCTGACTTGCTCCCCCAAGTTGCCCAAGCGGGTGTCAACAGGCTTGTTGATAGAGCGGCCACCGCCGAAGATGGTGACCAGTGGGAGGAGCGCCGATCGCGGCTCATCGATCGGGCCGCCCAGGCGTTTCATGATCGAGGCGTGTTCCTGTTCCTAGGAGCGGGGTGCTCTGCTGACGCGGGGATACCCGCCTGGAACATGTTGATTCATAAGCTACTTCTGCGGCTAATTGAGAAGAAGGTAAGCGTTCCGACCGAAGTTTCGGACAGCGCGCGCAGTGATCTTGCAAGAACACTCGGCCTCGTGGAGTCGTCACCGCTTCTCGCCGCTCGTTATACTCGCGCGGGTTTAGGCGAAGAGTTTGAGCCTGCCGTTCGCTCGCTCCTTTATGATGGTCTTGATCAAGATAGGGTCGAGAGGGCCGCGCTTCTTCGCGTGTTAGCAAAACTTTGCGTGCCGAGGGCTGCCGGAGTTCGAGGCGTAGTGACTTATAACTTTGATGATCTGCTAGAGTATCATCTAGACGACATAGGAGTTCCGTTCCAGAGTATCTGGACCGATCGTGGAACTGTGTCGGAATCTGAGCTGCCGATCTTCCATGTACACGGATTTCTTCCTCGTGGAACTATCAGTGAAGATGAATCCGATCCAGGGCTGTTAGTGTTCTCCGAGGAGGGATACCACCGTCTATTAAACGATCCATATTTTTGGGCAAACGTGGTACAGCTCAACTACCTGCGCGAAAGAACGTGCATCTTCGTGGGCTTATCGCTCACCGACCCGAACCTTCGGCGTATTCTTGAGGTGGTTACCCCCGCAACCATCAAACTGGCGCGTCACTATATCCTGCTGCAGCGTTTGTCGAACCAGAGGTTCGCTGACTTAGCGAACAAGAACGGGATGAAGATCGACCTCGCGCACGGTGCGCGTGTCCTCCAGGTACATCATGAGCTGCAGCAGGATTCTCTTCTGAAGCTCGGTCTAAATATCATCTGGTACGAGGAACATGAAGAGGTCCCGCGGATTTTGGAGGCGATACGAAAAAATGATGCGCGACCGGGCCGGGATGGGCCTGGCAACCGGAGTTCTGCTGAAGTTAAAACGAAACTAAAGAAAACACGCAGCACAGGGCAATCTGCTAAATGAGGCCCGACGGTCTATCTGAGGCTGATTAGTCGAGTCGATCCAGATGGTCAACGTGTGTCTACCAAACGCCCACTTGACAGCCTTGGTCGGTAACGTTCGCCAACTCTGCTCACAACCCTAGAGGTGCGCTTCTGGGGTCCGAGCAACTCGCGGTAAACATTCCCCGCGGACGCGGAACGACCTGGCGCGCTTACGTTGCTTGAGCAGAGCCGCCTTTCAGTCGCACGCAGCTGCGCCAGACCCACCAAATCAGCAGCAGTTGCATGGGAAGACGCAGGACGAGGAGGGCCTGCGCGGCGGCGGGGGCGCCGGATGCACGGGCGTTGAGGAGCATCTGCAGGTTGGCGGGCCAGACGGCGAGGAGGAGGAGGATCAGGCCCCACCCCGCGGCGCGGCGGGTGCGCGGGAGCAGGACTCCCACCCCGCCCGCGATCTGGAAGGCGCCGCTCAGCAGCACCAGCGCGCGCGGATGCGGCAGCCAGGGCGGCATCACGCGCACGTACGTGCCCGGAATCGCGAAGTGGAGCACTCCCGCGATCACGAAGACCGCGGCGAGGATCACGTGCGATGGGCGGGGGCGGGTCACGGCGGCTCCGGAAGCGGGTAAGGCTCGAATCGCGAAGCTCGCGGGTACCTCGCGCCGGGGCAAGCCGGTCTTTCGCGCCGAACGGTGTGGGACCACCCAAGGCGCGGGGGCTCCGCAAACCCGGAAGCAGCCGAGACTTGCCTCACGGCGGTTCTTGCGCCACCTTTGAGGGTCCCCCCGGGTCCGGTTCTCCACCGCGCCCGACGCTTCTCCATGCTCCCCCGGAGGCCGTTTGCGCTCACCCAGCGTCTCCTTCATCCGTGCCGGCGCGGCCCTGCTGGCCTCGGTTGCACTGCTTGCATCCTGCGACAGCAAGGGTGGTCCCGTCTCGCCCGCGGACGGGCCGGCCGGGAAGCGCGGTGGTCCCGACGTCCGCGCGTCGCTGGCCGACGCGGTGATGATGGTGCGGACCCCCAGCGCGGAGCCCGGCGAGCGCGGCGGCACCACGCTGCAGCTGGACGCCGGCGTGTTCAACCCGCAGGGGATGGAGCTGGAGCACAAGAAGCACGTCTACTGGACCTCCTCCGACACGACGATCGCTACCGTGGACGACACGGGCCTGGTCACCGCGCAGGACACGGGCGAGGTCGCCATCATCGTCGACCACAAGAAGGGGATGGACACGGTCAACATCCTCGTGATCCCCGTGCCGGTGAAGTCGGTGACGGTCGCGGGCGCGGACTCGGTCTCGCTGGGCGACACGACGAGCTACACCGCCGCCGCGCTGGACTCGGTGGGCGAGCCGCTGTTCGGGCGCACGGTCGAGTGGAGCTCCACCGCTCCCGCGGTCGCCAGCGTCTCGGAGACGGGCGAAGTGGTCGCGCTGGACGTGGGCACGGTCGAGATCGTGGCGACGGTGGACGGGGTGGAGGGGATGAAGGGGATGCGCGTGTGGCCGCAGCCGGTCGCCACGGTTGAAGTGGTGCCGGACGCATTCAACCTCCCGCAGTTCCGCAAGGCGACGTTCAGCGCCATCGCGCGCGACCGCCGCGGCAACGCGCTCGCCGACCGGCCCGCCACGTGGACGACCTCGGACCCGGCGGTCTTCGGCTTCAAGGCGAACACGGACACCCTCGTCGCCAAGGACGTGGGGACGGCGGTGCTGACGGCCACGGTGGAGGGCAAGACCGGCGAGGCCGCGGTGACGGTCACCAACCCGGTGGAGGCGCGCGCGCTGTGGGTGACGCGCTTCGAGTACACCGGCGCATCGTCGGTCGACTTCGCCAAGATCGCCACGATCATGCAGAAGGCGGCGCAGGCCAACTTCAACGTGGTCTATTTCCAGGCGCGCACCTCGGGCGACGCGCTCTACTACTCGACCCTCGAGCCCTGCTCGCCGCGGATGTGCGGCACGCTGGGCGGCCCGCGCCCGTCGCGCGACCCGCTCGCCGTGGCGCTGTCCGAGGCCGCCAAGTACGGCATCGAGGTGCACGCCTGGCTGAACGCGTACACCGGCTTCATCGCCGGCAGCAGCACGGCGTGCAACCAGTTCATCAACAGCACCCCGGCCAACTGGCTCAAGGCCCACCCCGAGTGGAGCGTGAGCACCAAGAACTTCACGACGGGCGCCATCACCCGCCAGGTGGACAACTGCGCCACGACCTCCGAGTACATGTGGGTGTCGCCGGGGGTGCCGCAGGTGCGCGCGCAGCTTGCCAACGTGGCGGCCGACATCGCGCGGCGCTACGGCCCGCTGGGGCTCAAGGGTATCCACCTGGACCGCATCCGCTACCCGGCCAACAACGTGTCGTACGACCCGGCCACGCAGGACGCGTTCAAGACGGCGACCGGCGCCTTCCCGGCGTCCAACGCCCAGGCCACCTGGCTGGACTTCCGGCGCGGCCTCGTCAATCAGGGCGTGAAGGAAGTGTACGACGCCGTGCGCGCCGTGGACCCGTCGATGGTGCTCTCCGCGGCCGTCTTCCCCGGCTACAAGCCGCGCACCGGCTGGTCCGCGCAGTGGAGCTTCACGGACCTCTTCCAGGATCCGCAGGCGTGGGCGCAGGGCGGCTACCTGGACGTGGAGGTGCCGATGAACTACCCGGCCACCGCCACCTCCGCCTCGTGGACGGTCAAGGCGTACTGCTCCAACACGGACTGGACCTGCGTGATGGACGACCACATCCAGCGCATCGAGCGGCAGTCCGGGCGCCAGGTGTACGTGGGCGTGGCCGCCATCGCCGGCTGGACGGAGATGAAGAAGCAGATCGACCTGGCCCACGACCGCGCCATCACCGGGATGTCGGTGTACAGCTTCAGCCAGGTGGACGCCATCCCCAACGGCTGGGCGCAGCTCGCCGCCGGCCCCTTCAAGAACAGGGCGACGCTCCCCGCCATGGCCTGGAAGAACTGAGCGCCCGTCTCGCTCGCTGACCCACGAGGGCTCCGACCACATGGCCGGGGCCCTTTTCACACCCCCGAACCATGGTGGTAGGGGCAGACCTGCGTGTCTGCCCACCCTCTCCCCCACCCCGCCCCCTGCCCCCGCACACCAACCTCGTAGGGGCCGCCCCACGTGGCTGCCCGTGCCCCGTCCCGCGCCGTCGCCTGCTACAGAAGCTGCGAGCCACGCTACACCCCGTACGTGTTTGCGCGCAGAATCTCGAGGAGCGCCGCACGCGCATGCGGCCCGCGCGCCACGACCGCTTCCACCCCGTCCTGCACCAACGTTAGCACGCCGGGCGACTGGATGCACCGCACCCGGTTGTGGTCGTCCTCGTCGGGATCGAGGATCTCGTCGTAGCGCCGGCCGGCCTCCATCAGCATGCGGAGGCGGTCCTGCTCGCGCGGCGAGAGGCAGAGGACCGCGCGCGCCGACGCCACCGCCAGCACCAGCGTCGCGTAGGGCGCGTCCACCGCGACCGTGATGCCGTCATCGATCCGCGTGCGCAGGGGGAACGGGGACATGAGCCCGGGCGCTGGGGACACTCTCTCTCCATCTACCAAGGAGATACCCACCGTCCGCACACCCGGTTCACGCCACGGGGACGGCTGTGCGCGGCGTGTCGCCAGGCGTGCGGTATGCATGTCCGCCGTCGCACGTGCGCGCGGTACGGCATCTATGGAGCGCGCCCTGTTCGCGAATCCCGGAAGAGCATGAGAGCATCGCAACGGCGAGCCCCCGCGTGTCGGCCGCGGAACGGAGGACGCGGGTGAGCGGGACTTCGGGCGACTTCTCCAGTGCGCTCGCGGGGCTGTGGGCAAAATTCCGCGAGGGGACCTTTCGCCGCGTAGCCGTGCTGGACGATGCCGCGCTCGCCCTGCGCGAGGGACGGCTGGATGCCAAGCTGCGCCGCGCCGCCGAGCGCGAAGCCCACAAGCTGGCCGGGGCCGCCGGCACCTTTGGCTTCGCGGAGGCGACAGACCTCGCACGCGAGGCCGAGCAGATGCTGGAGGGGAGCGATCCGTTGGACGCAGCCCAGGCGCAGCGACTCGCCGAGCTGGCCGCGGCGTTGCGCCACGAGCTGGAGCGCCCCGTCGGCGCCCCTCGTCCAGCGCCTGACCCGCCCGCGCCCGTTCCACGCGCCGCCCATCACATCCTGGCGGTGGATGACGACCCCATCGTCCTGGCCATGCTGCGCGCGCTCCTGCAATCGCACGGCATGCGCGTCACCACCCTCGACGACCCGCGCCGCCTGCCGGATGTGCTCGAGAGCGAGCGTCCCGACCTGCTGTTGGTGGACTACGAGATGCCGCACGCCAGCGGCGAGGAGGTGTGCCGCCTCGTCCGCGGCGACCCGCGCTGGCGCACCCTTCCCGTCGTCGTGCTCACCGGCCGCGTGGACGACTCCACCATCCAGCGCGTCCTCTCCGCCGGCGCGGACGCGTGCGTCGCCAAGCCGTTCGAGGGTCCGGAGCTGATCGCCCGGATCGAAGAACGGCTGAGGTAAAGTCCTGCACTTGGAGGCGAGTAAACTCGCGGCAACTACAGCACAAAGTCCGCCTGCGCGGACTCGGGGTCGTTTCTCGAGCCCACTTGAGTGGGCTTCCCGTGGTTCCAGCCGGGGAATTCATCCCCCGGCGCGCGGCGCCGGTGCTCGGTTCCGGCCTGCCTCCCCCCCCGCCCGATCCCACCCCCGCAGAGCCTGCGAAGGCAGGCTTCCCGCCGTTGTTGCAGCG